>JAKSIM010000013.1 GCA_024398845.1 Fibrobacter sp.
TTCCATGAACGGGCCTTTTTTGTGAAAACTCAAATACCACTGTCGAAAAGATGTACATCATGGATTTCATGAAAGAGAAAGGGGTACCCGCAAAAAAAAAGCGAGCAACTATGACGGAAGCGATTCCTTTGCAGGATGCCGCCGATATCTACTACGAGTCTGAAACGGCAAAACCTGATCAAAGAGGGTATTGCCGATTTGCATTGCCGCAGTGACAAATATTTGGCTACAGAAGTTTGGATGGAACACTTGCAGGGTTAGGACTCGGACAATGCGCAGACCAAGAGATGCGGCAAGCAAAGACGATTAAAAGAGGAAACCCCTTGAAACAAGGGGACATTTTTAGGCATTTTTTGATCCGCACATCCTTCATTCCGAAAAAGTGTTTGATATAACAAAATTTCGGAGCAGAAATGCGAAGTTGTCGGTGGAACGTGTTCGTCCACGAAACCCGCAAGGTGACAGGCGACTGCGTTGAAATTGAGGACGCCTACAAGGAATGGCATAAAATGCTTTAATTTCGTTAGCGAATCTACGTCACTTTTTCAGCACCAATTTTTTGTTTTCCAAGATGCCATCGTTGTCAAAGCGCACTGTCGGATTTTCGCCCACCTTGTAGGCTTCTTCGCTTTCGTAGAGGGAGAGCGCCACCGATACGCCGGGAAGCGACGCGAGATTCGTTTCCTTTCCAGCGGCGGTTTGGGTAAACGTGAATTCCTTTGCCATGCCGTCCTTGAACGTAGCCTTCGCGATTTTTGCGGTTTTCCCGAACTGCGCAAGCGCACTGCCTGTGCTATCCACAAATTCCGCGACCATGTACACGTCAAAGAAACACGGGGCGACGCCGATGTTCTTTACGGAAACGCTTAATTTATTTGTAACCCCTTTGGCGTTCGCGACCGTTTGCAGCGAAGCTTCGGTAATCGTGAAGTTGTAGCCTATCACATGCGTCATGGAATCGGCAAGGGCCTTGTTATCCTTGTAAAAATTGTATCCACAATCGCTGTCCTGGTCCAGCACGTAGTAAGTCAGGTGGGCCGTGGTAATCGCACTCACCCAGCGCTCGGGAGTCCACTTCAAGTATCCGCCGGGAATGACGTCCGTGTAGTTCAGCATGGTCGTATAGCCCGCGATATTTTCGGCGATGGTCGGGAGTCCCGCCTTGTAGGCGCGCACCAGGGAATCGGGCCTCCCGGGAGTACCGATAAAGCCGTCATCTCGCTTCGTTACACCGATGTTCAGCGCATGGGTATATACATCGCCCGAGCCGCTGGACGGGAGCACCAGTTGCGTCTTGTGGAAAACGGAAGCGTAGTGGTCGAGCATTTCCATCTGGATTTTTTCGGAGGGCATTTCCGAACCATCCAAGTGCGAGGCATGCCATTCGCCCCACTCGCCAAAACTGCGGACGTCGATGTATTCGATTCGCGGGTCGCCATCGTACTTTGCGGCCAAGGCGGTGCCGAAATCCTTTGCCGCCTGCAAATAAATGGAATCGTCCCAGACGGGGACTTGCGCGAGGAAACCCTTCCCCTGCAGCGTCGCCGTAGTCTTCTTCGCCCCTTCCGCATAGACCCATGCCGGAGTCCAGTCGTACTTTTCGGCAGGCGTATCGTTGCCGTTAATCGGGGACGGCGTGTACGGCAGAACGCGCAAGGCGTAGCCCATGCCGTGCTTCGCAAGTTCATCCAGCAGTTTATCAAGTTCCGTCCAGTCGTATTCTCCCTTGCGCGGGTTCAACTTGTCCCACTGCTGGTAACCGGAACCGTACGAAATCAAGTCCCAGGCCTTGTTTTTTAATGAACCGTAGGGGCCGTATTCAAATTCCGGGACAAAGACCCATGTACCGCCGGTCGGTACGGTGAAGCCCTTGTGCGGGTTCGCGAGCGGTCCGTTGAAAGGCTTCAAGGCATAGGAGATTCTTGTCGTGTCGCCAGCGACCAACTCCGACGTTTCTCCAGAAGATTCTCCAGACATTTCTCCAGACGACGCGACGACCTCGGAGGAACTGGAATGCGAATCGAGCGCGGAACTCGAGACGCCGGTGGAAGACTCGGACGAAAGACTTCCCGACGAGCCCGACGACAAAACACCGGACGAACCGGGAACGAATTGAGAAGAACAGGAACTCTCGTCGATGACGACGTCGTCAAGCGGATTTGCGCTGCTTCCGTCGTCGCCGCAAGAAACGAGAAGCGCAAGGGAGACAACCGCGAATATTCTCTTCATTTTCTCTCCATGTTCCATTCCGCCCCTAAAAACAAAAGGGTCGCATTTTTAATATAGACTATATCAAGGGCAAATTTTGCCGCAGTGAGCAAATCCCACGGCCATTTACTTCATATCGTCTAGATTCGCGCCGTAAATCTTGATGTTATCAATCCAAAATTCGGCGGTATAGAACGCGGAGATGTTTATGTGAGTCACCTTGTGGCGGATAACTTCCCAACCGATGTTGCCGTACTCGTCATCGCGCGGTTCCAAGTCGCTTGGCGTAATGGAGCGATGCTGCCATTCCATGGTTTCTAGCGTATCGAGGTAGATGGTTTTGCCATCCAGTTCATCCCAGCCGTTCGTTTCAAACGCAAAGGAATAGAAGCCCTCGCCGCGAATATCGAACGTCACGGAATCAATCGCCTCCAGGTTGCAAGGCTTTTGGGGATTGCAAAGATCAATGACAAAGCTGGTCCAAGTTCCCCCCGGTTTTGGTGCGACGGACTTCCAATGGAATACATGGCCAGCATGTTCCGTAGTATCCTCTTCGACTCCGTCAATGGAGTTTTCGGGAAGTGGCGTCGAAACGACGGACGAATCGCCAATGTACGCAAGGTAAGCGTCACGGACATAAGCAGGAGACTTCATGCCTGGCGTGAGTCCTGATTCAAAATCAATCACATTGACCATTTTCAGTTCTTGAGCCAGAGTGGCGTCCACATTTTTCCAGAGTTCATCGCGCTCCACACGGCCAGAATTTTTGGCGGTAGTCTTGCCGTCGCACCACACGAGTTTCACGGATTCCACGCCTGCGTCCAGCTGCAACTGAACTTGTGCGGTTTGCAGGGAATCATTCCAGAACGAGACGGCAAACGGAATTGGCGCTCCATCGGCAGAGAGCACATTGATGTCGGCACCGCCCTCTTGCGCATCGTCAAAATCAAAGTTCAAGGAATCCAGACGAATGAAGCCAATGGTAGTTTTGCCCGCATTCCTCGCTTTTTGCGAAGCGCTCATCCAGCTAGACACAAGAGAATCGGCGGATATGGAAACAGACTTCTGCAAAACCACGCCCATGTGGGTTGACTCCCCTGCGGTCACCGCTCCCGTCGTATTCAAAATGGAATCGCCCGCGACAATGCGGATTTCGTACTCAAACGGGGCAAGTCCATCAAGTTCAAAATCACCATTGGAATCTACGGCCACCAAGCGGTCAGTACCGTAAATTTGTACCCACACGGAATCGCCTGCTTTATTCATGGCGCTTTCTGAAACATGTCCCTTCAAAGTTCCGAGTTTCGAAAGTTTGAACATCACGGAGTCAGCACATTTTGCGTCATCGTCGCATTTGGCAGAACCCAAAAGCACAACGCCAAAGGCTCCATACTTGCCATCGAGAATTTCAATGGTCACAGAATCTTCCTTAAGGGAATCAATAGTAGCCTCGTTCAGCAAAATGCGTCCAAGCGAATCCGTCGTGAATTCCGCGAGGAATTCCGCACTGGCTTCACCACCGCCGGCACCGACCTCACCGGGCAATGTCGAAACATCGCGTACGTAATGCACGGGCCTCATGTGCGCAAGCACATTTGCCGCAGGCATGGAATCGGAATCCACAACCTGAATGAGCATGGCATTTTCGGTTTCAACCGTACTGATTCCAGCAACCTCATTGTCGCTGGAGCATGCCGCAAAAACTACAAACAAAAAAATCAAAAGGAGTCTAGTCATCGTTAGTCCTCCACATTGGCAACCGGGTACAAGGCAAACACAAATTGCATCGCCTTTTTCGGTTTCTGAACTTCTTCAACGCGTTTTTGAACTTGTCGTCTAAATTCAAGCGTCATGTTTTTTAAATCTTCAAAGCAATCTTCGTCTACGCCCACCAGCAAAGACGAGATGTTTCGCGACTCCGGAGTCACATCCACAATGGAATCCTGAGCGAGGGCAAGCAACTGGTTCTGGTAGCTGCGAATGGCAGTCACCTTCGGGGCGCCAGACGAGGTGAAATTCGCTTGAGTCACCGCATAGCGATTCGATGCAAGCGGCGTAATCAAATTCAGTTCCTTCAAAACACGGAGCGCCTCTTCAATCTGCTCGTTCGAAACCGTCGGGCGAATCTGTTTTGCAAGCTTGGAAACCTCGGCATCACCACCGTTCATTTCGAGAACCGCGCGCACCACGGGAATCCACCACTTGCTAAGGAACTGCAACTCGTTGGTATTGAGTTTGCGCATCTTGACGTCTTTCAACGCAAGCGCCATCTTGTAAAGTTTGTCTTTTTTTGCTTGAGACTTGGCCTTTGCCGCGGCCACCAAAATTTCAAAAAGCTCGCCACTGCGACCTTTGAGCTTGAGCAATTCTTTGGCGAGGGGCACACTCTGTGTAGGCAGATTATATTCCTTATTGAGCACGCGAAACATTTGACTCGTTTCAAGCCCAAGCTTTTGCCCCATCATTTTGTAGGAATACAGCGGAAACGTGAGCTTGCGCTGCACATAGTAATCCTTGAGCAGATCTCTATAATCGCTAATTTCGTCGATATTCAACATAAGGCGACCTACACTCTTTAATATATATCCAACTTTACGGCTTATCCCAATATAGAAGTAGGTTTTTTATTCGCTTTTAGACGATAAAATAGGGATTTTCCTTTGTAGTTTTGACAAACACCATTGATAATTTGACAATGCAAAATGAACCATACACCAGATTATCATGAATTTTCAATAATATTTTTATGGGAAATTGAGGTATAGGATGTTTGAGAATACACTAAAGGTATCCCTTAGCGCGGCTTTGCTGCTATGCGCAGGTTCTTTTGCAAAAACAAATCAGTTCCGAGGCTTAAACTGGGCCGACAAACGCGATAATTTTGTTTCTGACGTTTTGCAACTTTCGGGGTTATCCCTTTCGGATACCTACGAATCAGCTTATAAAAAGTCAGACCGCATTGTGGGGCAGTTCGTGGAACTGCTCGGCACCAACAGTTTGCGCATTCCCGTAAACGAACCGACAGTGTTAACCTTTTGGGACACCTACAAAGGCGTGATTGACGCCGCTCTAGGACACGGGCGCGTCGTTATGGGGTATTGGGGGCCAGCACAGCCTTCGGGCCCCAAAAACATGAACAATTGGTGGGCCATGTGGGAAAAAGTCGTGAACGAATACGGCGAAAACCCAAACGCCTACTTTGAAATTTTCAACGAACCGCACTTTTTCTCAAAGAACGACTTGCGCAACGTTTATGCAGAATGGCTAGAAAAATTCCCGAACGTGCCGCGCGACCACATTTTATTGGACGGCACGGGCATGGCGCAAAATGTGCCGGAAATTGCCGACGATCCGCGCTTTGACGGATGTCTTTTTGCAGTTCACGAATACACTTTTTGGAACATGAGCATCAACACCGAACAGGGGTGGATGAACAGTTTTAAGGGGAAAGTGGGCAAATATTTTGACCGCACCGTCTGCACGGAATGGGGCGGTGCCATGGGCCCAGGCGAAAAGGCTGGTGTCCACTACGATTACATGGATTACAACTCCACTCCCACCAACTACTTTATGGCCTACATTCGCGGCATGTCCGAGCAGTTGCGTCAATGGGAAATGGGAAGTTTTTACTGGGTCGGCCTCCGCGATGGAGACTGGTACAGCATGGTCAAACGCAAGGACGGCGGCGACGGTCTCACTTTGGAAATCGTGAACCAGTCCGGCGTGGACCGCATGCAATATTCCTGGACCGACACAGTGCCCGCCGTACAGGAACCTTTTGGCGAAAAGGCGATTGCCCTCCCTGGGAAACTTGAAGCCGAAAACTACGATAAGGGCGGAAGCGGCGTTTCGTTCTACGATAAGGTCACCAAGAATCAAGGTGGCGCTTACCGCGAAGATTACGTAGACATCGTTGGGCTTGATTGTTCAGATACGCTAAACACCAAGGATTGCAAGGGTTACGCCGTTGGCTACACTGAAAGCGGCGAATGGATGGAATATTCCGTCAGTATTGCAAAAGCGGGCACCTACGAAGTGCAGGTAAACATGGCTACCGCTTCCGAGAATGCGGGCGTCAAGTTGTACATCGATGACAAACTTGTAGCCGATTCCATCTTTGCCGCGCAAGGCGAAAATTGGGACAACTACACCACCACTTCTGCAAAGGTAGATTTGAAGCAAGGCGAAAGCGTGCTAAAGATGATGATTCTCGGGAATTACGTGAACATTGACTGGCTAAACTTCTGCGAAGGCGCTTGCCAAGTCGAAGAACCCCCGAAGGATACAACCATCAACGACACTACAACGGCCATTCGCAATTATCGCATAGATTTCACCAACAGCCAACATCAAATGCGTTCATACAAAGTCTACAACCTGAACGGAAAGTTCCTGGGAAATGTAAACGGCATGAACGCAACGGAAATTCGCGAAAAAGTCCGTCGAGAGCTGGGCTACCGCGGAATATTTCAAATAAAATAAAATCTATTTTCGTTAACCTCTAGTGATTTTGAACAGCAACTGAAATTTGTTCATATCACTATTGGTTATGTCTTCAAAATTTGAAACAAACATGGAGTACGAAAAGCTGACGCCAATGGACCAGGTGTCAGACATCCACCAATCCTTACCTAATTCAAACTGCTCCACCATAATGCCCTGATCAGAATCGCTGTCATCATCTAATACATAGCTTAGATTGACACCGCTAACATTCGCAACGTAAAGTCCATTAAGCGGAGAATTTGGATTGCGGAACGGGTAAATGGAAAATCCAAAGCCTACAAAAGCATTCAAGGAACGATCACCATCATAATCGTAATAGTCTAGGTAAGTAAGTTCTCCATCTTCGTATTTTGCCTCTTTGCTACAACCATCAAAGACCTTGCCCATCGAAAATTCTAAAGACGAATAAAGAGCTACAACATTTCCGATAGATGCGCCAAAGCGAAATTGCATCACCGGCATGCTAAAGTAACTAACGTCAACGTATTCACCTTCTTTTACATCGTACGCAATAGAACCACTTTGCGCCCAATGGTAGCCTCCATAATAGTCCACGTCTTCATTACTAAAATTTCCGTAACTAATTCCAAGCCCCGCACTAAAGAACAAGCCTCGGTGTTCCCTAGGCGGTCGAACGCAAAAAGCCTGCGTTACCAAAAGCAACAATGCCACAAGGATAATAGATTTTCTCATACTCTTTTACCCTCGCGTCATGCGGAATGAAAGGGCAAAAACTCGATCCCAGCTATCCTCAGCTGATTCAAAATAAAGATTTGTATTGTAGAAGGAAAATCCGACACCAATAGAAAGATTATCGTTCACCCACCATTCCTTGCCAATTTCAACTTGGAATGTAAAGCCCAAAGAAGTCGCTTCACCGCCATCTTCTTCTATACCCAAAGCGGCCAAAGCGGAGTACCCAGCGGACCCACCAACAAAAAAGCCATTCATTGCAGAATTCTTATTCATAAATGGATAAATCGTCGTACCAAAACCCACATACGTTCTTAAGCCAAGTGCATCTTCATCTTTAGAACGATCACCGTGTATAAGATTGGTTTTCCATTTACCCGTATAATGTACCGACCCATCGGCTGTTACATCATAAAGTTGGGTTTCCTCAGATTCTACATCATCTAGGCTTCCCGAAAAGATGGCAAAATTGAACACCGTATAAAAAGCGATAAAGTTTCCTACGGCATTACCAAACTTGAATTCCATATAAGGGAAAGTAAATCCAGAAAATTCGGACCAGTCGTAGTCTCTCCCACTATAGGAATTGTAAGATTTTTGATAACCATAATAACTATATTCTTTTATTTGAAAGTGCTCATAGGCAAAACCGGCACTCATGCTGTTGTAAAAGCCGCGATGTTCCTTAGCAGGGCGACGTTCACCGTTAATAAGTTTTTGTTGACTTACGGTAGAATCTGGCGTCTGAGCAAACACAGACGAGACAAAGGCCAAAACCATTGTCAAAATTGTAGAAGATAAAGCCTTATTCATATATCTTCAATATAAAAATAAAATACGTAAAATAATATGAATTTCCCGCATACCAACGTTAATATCTGGGAAAATTTTCCCAGGTACATATATTTTTTTGCCTTCAAAAAAGGCTTGCGTTCAATCAGCATACCCCCTCCTATAATGCGATTGAACATTTTGCATTTAAAATCAGAGACCATTTTTGGAGAAAATTGTGTAGCCGCGCATCAATCCGCCCTCAAATAGTTTGAGAATGTAATTGCCGTTTTTTAGGCCCGCGATGTCCACATCAAAATGGTTTGCGTCCACTCCAAGCGTTTGAGAAATCTTAAGACGACCATCTATCGAGTAGATTTTCAGAGTCACCGCCTTTTGGAGAGCGAACTCCGACTCTATTTGCAGAGTTTCACGAGAATTGCGAACACGGAAACTCGGAGTTACCGCAGAAACTGTCTTGAGGGCCTGCGGATTTTCTTCGGGCGCAGGCTTGGGCTTGTTGCGCAGCAGGCGCACGCTATAGATGCCGCCCACCATGCCTGAACTTGCTTCAAAAGAGATGCGCACAATCTTTTTGCCCTTCACCATGTTATCGGGAATCGGATAAGTGACGTTCACAAATTCGTCCTTTTTCCAGCGATTCGAAATCGTCTCGGTTGCGAGCTTTTCGCCATCAATGGTGATGTCAAAAACTCGCGTACAACCTTCGTTACCCCAATAGCGAACCATAAGGCTCAAGGAATCTTCGCTGTTCGTCTCGAATTCATAGCTAATAAGTCCTCCGTCACCATCCGAGCACTTGCCCGCGTCACGATAGAATTCGCCCTGATACGTCCCCGTCGAAGAATTTTCCGTTTTCATTTTGTGGTCCACTTCGGGCTGTTGCTCACCGGGAGCCACCTTATCCACCGTCTTTTCGTCAAGCGCAATCGCTTCTTTCTGTTCCTTTTCAAGACGTTCAAGAATACTCGGGTCCGTAAGCACCATCCAGTACATCATGTAGCGAGCGTCATGGACTTCGTAGAATGGCTGCAAAAGCAAATTGGCGTCCCTCTGCTTGGCAAACAAGTACGGGGCCTTAAAGTGCAACGGTTCGCCCTTCACCTTCTCAACCTTCGAGGGAATATCTTCCTTTTTGCTCGCAAGCATCGGGGCCTGATCCAAAGCTTCGAGCGCGCCAGAAGCGATATGGCTCCAGCGGCCGTCATCTGCCACAAGACCATTCAAGTTAGACGTTCCTGTCTTTGCCGAAAGTACAATCGGTCCGTACAAAAGAGCCACATAATCGGTCACACCCGGGAGATCTTCCACATGGATGTGCATCGGGTAAAGGACCTCAATCACGTCGCCCGTTTTCCATGACTTCCCGGCAGAAACGTAGCTTGTCGGAGTTGATGTTTTCACGATAGTGTCGCCATTGACAATGACCTTGAATTCACCTTCTTTGACCCAGTATGGATGGCGAATTTGCAAATCAAAAGAACCGCTCCCTGTCACCGTAAACTTGGAGCTTTCGCCCTTCGGGAATTCCGTTTCCTGTTTGATTTTCACGCTTTTATCTTTCCAGTTAAGCGTTGACGCCACAAATAGGTTCACATAAAGCGCATTTTCGTCTTTCGTATAAATAAACTGATTGTACTTTGCAGGATTTTCCATGCCGGAACCTACGCAACACCACATGCCTGCATTGACCTTGGAATACACGCGGTAATGGCGAGGACGAGCCGGCGTAAAGTAAACGTAGCCACCATGAGTTGGGTGAATGGTAGACAAAATATGATTAAAAAGGGCACGTTCGTAAAAATCGGAATAATGCGCATCGTGCTTGATATTGAACAGACGCTCCGTCAATTTAAGCATGTTGTATGTATTGCAGGATTCTGGTCCTTCACGTTCCTCAATAAATTTTTTGTGGTTATCAAGCGCCGGGAAATGTTCCGAAATGCTGTTACCGCCAATCGCAATGCTACGCTTGTTCACCACCGTTTGCCAAAAGAAATCAGAACCTTTTTTGTAGGTGGCATCCCCAGAAAGCTCCGCAATGCGCGCAAAGCCCACCACTTTAGGCACCTGCGTATTGGCATGGACATTCGTCAAATTATCGTTCCCGGCGGCCATCGGGTCCAACAACCAATGGTGCGACCACTTTTTTGCAGCATTCAAATACTTTTCATCTTTTGTTAATTTATACGCATCGGCATAGACTTCGGGCATGCCGCCATGTTCCGTACCAAGCATTTGCTGCATTTTGGAATCATTTAAGCCATTCGTGATGGAAATACCCCAATCGCAAAGCTTGAGGAACATCGTCTTGGCGTTTTCGTAACCCGCATACACGTAAGCATCACGCAGGCCCGCATAAAGTTTGTGAATATTGTACCACGGTACCCAATAGCCATTCTGCGCGCCCGCATCGCCATTCTTCATTTTGAGCCACATCCGCTTGCCGTTGGGCACGCCACTGATATAACCCACAAAGTTCGCATCCTTGGAATTCTGGTCCTGAATTGTTTTGAGTTCCGTCAAAATATACTCCAGGCGTTCCTTGACCTGAACATCGTCATTGTCGGCATAATGCATGGCCAACGCGCTCAAATAATGCCCCAGTACGTGACCATCAAGGCCTTCCCAGTTAGGGAACTTGGAAGCCTTAGGCTTGAGTCCCGCTTCGGTGTAGAATGGGGCCAACAAACGATCCACGTCATACGAAAGAAGCGTTTCAACATTCAAGTCCTGACGCTCCTTCAAGACTCCATCCAAAAGCTGGACATCCGACAACGCGAACATGTCGGGGTACAGCAAATCTTGTGAAAAACCGAGACCACACGCAAGCCCAGCCAAGGCCATCGCTATGCGAAAGCTTTTACCAATCCGTCCAAACATCTATTTCCCACCTTTTTAAAGTGAATCGACGAAAGTACAATTTAAGGCAACCCGCCAAAGTGCAAATTCCGTCACTTTAGAAAATAGATTGGAAAAAGGCCCTTTTGAGGGCCTATAAATCAAATAGCTTTGTTGAAATCACAAAAGGAAAACAGAATTCAAAAAAAGAAATCAAAGTCTATTCTTTAAAGTAAACCTGTTTTTGCAAGTAATATTCTGCTCGCAACCAGGCGGTCAGTTTTTCCCATTTGCCTCCCGATTCTTTTTCTGTCAAAATATCCTTTGTGAACGTACCCGCCAAAATATAGCGGTATTCGCCAGCATTTTGCGTGCCTCCCGTAACAACAAACTCATTACCATAAAATTTCGGAGCCACCTTAATATCCGTACTGCGAACAATCTCACCATCCGCCATGATTATCAAATGCCTTTGGTAAAAGGCAAAAGCATAATGATGCCAACGGCCATCTAGAATTTTTGATGCGCCATAGAAAACCGATTCTTCACTATTATTTTCACCAGACTTTATTCTCAAGCAAGCGACCGTCGTATCTTCGGTACACTGACCAAAAACAAAGCCTGCTTCATCCGACATCGAATACATCAATTTAGACTCAAGCGAATAAGATTCATCCACCTTTATCCAAGCCATTGCATAAAACGTAGAATCCTCGCCAAACGGTTTTTCTATAGTAGAAAAGTACGGATTTTCACCATCAAAAACTTCTTGCGTATTGAAGCCATATACACGAGAGTTAATTTGCAGATTAAAAGCGGAGCCTTCGTACTCCAAGTATTTGTATTGCAATTCACTTGCGTTCAAAGTCATTTTTGGCATAAAGGCATAGTCACGAACGTCACAAGCCGATTCGCCCGTTTCAAAAATCAAGCACGCACCCGATGAATCTGGAGAAGAAATCGGCATAACAAAGCCAGGCAACTCATAATCCGTTCTTGCACTATCCGGAATCTTCAGGGTATAAACCTCGCCATCGCTATTCGTGAACAAGGTAACGCGAAGCGTATCGCCAGAAACCACATCCCGGTTAAATTCCTTTGACATCTCAAGCGAATCGTAAAGAAGAACCATTGAATCCAAGTGCATGGCCGGCAATTCAAAACGCAATGGAGCGTCAGCCGCAAACATTTCTTCCGTGACATTTTCGCAGAAAGGAGTACCCACAAAACAAAGAGAATCATCAACACGCAAATTATAAGTAGACGGCGTAATTTCAAGGACCGCCTTTTTGGCAAGTTTCAATTCAACAGAGTCCGCATCGACACGCCGCATCGCTCCATAGCCATCAACAGCAGAAACAAATACATTGTAGGCATTATCGGCTTCGGAGCTCAAGCCCTCAATGACAAAGGCTCCTTTGGCATCAGAAACAGCGTTGCCTGCGGGAACATCGCGAGCAGCGATTGCCCTTCGAGAATACACAACCACTTGCGCGCCTTCAACCGGTTTTCCTTTTTCGTCAAGCACGCGGCCAGCCAACTGATGGCCCGATTCCGTTTCTGTCAAAACTCCGGCAGTATCCGTACCATTACTGCAACCCGCCAATATGGAAAAAACAAGAAACAAGAAAAGCCATGCGAAGACAGAACTCACTCGGCTTTGGACGTTCGTCATTCGTCTATTCATCCTTCCCCTCCGGTTCCAAATTTGAGAACAGATGTAAGTTCATTTGATACACGCGAGTCGCCTTTTGAGCATCTTTTGCAATAATGCGACGAGCGACCGTCTTAAACTTTTGCAACTCATTTTCAAGTTCTCTATAAGCCTTGTCAGAAACGCTAAAGACCATCGTAGACATCACGTTTGGATTTTTTGATGGCGAAAGAACGGCCTGCTTGCTAAGTTCAAAGCTTTGAAGCTGATATTCGCGAATCAATTCATCGTTATTGTACGGTCCGCTCGAAATGGACTCCCGAGTAGGCTTCCAAAAACCATTTTCATTTTTACGAATAAGTTTCAAACGCTCTAAAAGTTTCACGGAATCTTCAAGTTTCCCAAGCGTCACATGTGGCACCAAACGTTTTTGTACCGCGGTCAAATCATCGTCAACATCCATCACATCCAAAATGGCGAACAGTGTGCTGTTGTACCAGCATTTGTAATATTCGTATGCATCTGAATTCAAAATCAACTGCGGATTCGGATGGAGTTTCAAAAGCGCATTCATCGCCTCGGTACGTTCCGCCATGGTTTTTGCCTGATCGAAATCAACCATCGCCTCAAAATATTGGCATTCTTTTTTATCAAGTTCCAAAACTTCTTCAAATTTTTCGGCCATGCGCTTTGAAACCTTCTTGCCACGCAAAACATCGGCAAAATAGCTTCGAGTTTTTGGCAGTCCAAGTTGGTTGCAAATTTCTACACGTGTAAAAGAAGGCTCTTCAAGAGCACGAGCCGCTTGATACTCTTCCAAATACTTTCGGAAGTGGGTAAAATGATAAATGTCTATTCCGTATTTCATATTCAAGTGCAGTATATTGAGATTCTATGCAAAAAAATATAAAATTTATGAGAACAAGGAACACCGAAAAAAAATTCAAAAGTTCGTCTAGATTTATTTTTTCTTTAAAATTCGCTTTTGCCAGATTCCATAGCGGGTTTTCACCCGCACAATGTAAACGCCCTCCGGGAAGGAAGATAGACGCATTTCATTCGCAAAGGACTCGAGGACCACCTTACCGGTTGCACTCATCACGCTCACGCGATATTTCCCATCCACGTTCACCGAGAGCTTCCCCGTTTCAAAGTGAATCGCATCACCAGCAGCTCCCCAAGTCAAATTCAGTTTCTCGCGGTCGACATCTATTGAACTAGAAGAAACGACCTTTTCGCCCAAACTTGAATATGGTTCAGAAATACCAGAAGAAGACGATTGTTTTACACTAGAAGAACTTTCAACGGAACCAGAAGACAAAGGTTCATCTTCCTCCGAAGACTGCGGTGTCACAATAATATCAACAGTTCCCTGAACCCCCTTGACGGTCCCTTTGTAAGCCACAAGAGCCGCTTTCAACTTTTCATCTACAGCATATTTTTCGTCGTCAACGGAATTATCAAACGTCCATTTGAAATCACCACCCTGCACACGCCCTGCGTAGGTCATCACGTTCACCCTGGCATCTTCCGGCACATCCACATCATAGCTGTACGGCAATTTCAAGTCAAAATTGTTGTAAGCATTCCCGCCCACATAAGACTTAACGGAACTCGGCATTTCGTCCGTTCGGTTCGCAACAACGTAAGCATCAAAATCTACTTTAGAATCGATGACATCAATAGTCGTTTCGACCCCATTCAAAAGGCTCTTGCTAGCGCCATAAGCAACAAAAGTTCCTCCCTCGATGTAATTATTGTAAGCCTTGATGGAGCCTCCGGCTTCCTTGCTAAATGTAGCATTGTTAGCGGGATCGCGCTTGACAGAACCCGCATAAACATCATTCCCCTGCATGGAGGTAAGCATAGGGTATTTGCAGTTGCGAAAATAATTCGCTTCGGCAAAAACAGATGAACCGAGCGTAGATCCAATGCCATACTTGGCATTGCCATCGTAGTAATTATTGTACACATGCGCGCTATAGTAGCGAACTCGCGGATGGCGAGAATCGGAGTGGTCATACCAGTTGTGATGATAGGTGATGAACAAGTCATCGGCCGCACCTTCAGAAAGTCCTAAAAGATTGGACTTACCGTTATCCCAAAAATGATTATAGCTGAAGGTAACGTAGGTGGACTTTTTGCAGTCCAAGGCGCCATCGCCCTTCGCCTGGTCCGCATCCGAGCCCGCATCACCATAGAAAAAGTCATTATTGTGCACCCAGATGTACTGATTGTTCTGCTGAAGGCCAATGTTATCACCTTCGGAACTATTCACGTTCATGATTCCCATATTACGAATTTCAACATTCTGCGCATTCTTGAGGCGGATTCCCCACCCATTAGCCACGGCATCGTTACCGACACCCTCAATGGTCACATAGGCATTTTCTGACTTGCCCAAATCGATAAGCATATCTCCACCTTCAAGAAGGGCGGGATCGGTAACATTACCGATAAAACGGAAGTCAAAGGGACGAGTTTCGTATCCCTTTTTCATACAATCCAAAATGCCTTGAAAGCCTTTGCAACTGGTCATCGCGCCCTTGCCATTCGTCATCACTTCGGTCGTGACGGTATTTTTATTACTCTCGGAAACGTAGACAACGATAGTCCCGCTCTTCAAAGTGCCATCAATTTTATAGGCGCCCGGAACGCGATTATTCACAAACGCAAAACCCGCACGGTCGTACGCAAGCACCGTCACGGATTTTTCGTCGGAAGATTCCCCATTGTCCGAAGACACAACCAGTTTGTGATCCCCAGCTTTGAGACCGACGACATCGGCACGCATATAAGAACCGTAGTTGCGGATAAGCGGTTCATCGATTTTTACGCCATCGCAGGTGACGGTATACTTCGAGGCACCGCTGGCGGGAGCCCACTCGATAAAGGCGGTTTCAAGCCAGCCCTCAGCCCCGTTTACGGTTATGGAAGCCGACGCTATGGACACAAGCGCCAAGCCAAGAGAGAGAAGTTTGATATTCATAACACAATCCTCAAAAAAAAATAAATGTTCTCAAAATCTTTCTCAAAATTAAATTAAACCGCATTAAAAATCAACACACAAATTATTTGATTTTTGTAAGTTTTTATAAACAAATGTTTAAAATTTACAAAAATTAAACATTTATCAAAATCACATTCTTTTCCACTTTTTATTTAAATGTTCTCAAAATATTTATCTCCAATTCATATATAAAGGTTATTGAAATCACGAAATCAGCAAGCAGAAATCACCGAATTAAGCCTCATTCAGTACAAATTCTATCCATTTGTGCAGTTATTTTACTATATTTGAGGCAATGGATTTTGGCGAATTTGGAAATACCTGGTGGAGCCGCAAGTGGCTCGAGAACTTGCTCTCGACTGCCGACGAGCAGGCCGTTGTGCAGGGCGTCCGCTATGCGGAGCGCGGCCAGGTGGCGAGCGTAGACATCGTCGATAACCGCGTGATTTCCGTAGTAAAAGGCCCGAACGGCGGGCTTCACAACAACTACGTAGTATTTCCGAAATTCGCACCCGAAAAAGCAGACGTTTTTGTGAACCTGTTAAAGCAGCAACCGGCGGAACTCCTGGCGCTCAAGAACGGAGCCATCAACCCGCCCTTGGAACTGTTGCTCGCCAAAAGCGGACTCAAACTGTTTGATGCACCGGAGTCGGTCAAGATGGGTTGCGATTGCCATGATCCGCTTCCCTGCAAGTACCTCGTCGCAACGTTCCTGAAGATAGCCGAACAAGCGGGCAAGAACCCGTACGTGCTGTTCAAGATTCATGGGCTAGACCTCGAAATATACAAGGATTACCGCCCGATGGACGCGAACTTGGACGCCCCACCCGAGAGTTCGCTCATCCACACGCTCGGAGGAGCAAACAAACTAATTGAAGAGCCAACGCCCGACTTTGACGAAGACAAAAGCGAAAGTCTCTTCACCTCAAACGATGCGGGCCAGGGCTCACGTACACCGCCACAACGCTTGCCGAGTTTTGATTACGCCAGCTGGAAGGACTACTCGCGCATTCTCCCCGCGATGCTCGCGAACTTCCCCAAATTCTGCCCTGCCGGCAACTTCCGCAAAAGCTTTGTCGACGAGCTGGAAGCCTGCCGCAAGTTCTTTTGCGACTACGAGAACTTCAATATTTTTTGCGAACATTTCCGCGCATACAATGCGAAAACGTTCCTCATGGAAAACGAAAACCTGCGCGTATTCCACAAGAGTCCGTGGCGTTGGACTTTCGAGCAGTCGAGTTCCGGCAAAGTCCTAAAAGACGGCCTCACCGCGGCAAACATCATGGGCGCCCTTTGCTGCCTTAGCGAAGGCAACTTCTCATGGCACCACTACACCGTGCGCTACTTGCACTTGGTACTTGAAGTCGCGTTCCACCTGGTGCGAACGGGCGCCATTTACCCGCAAGTTTTTTGGGTCGGGAAAGATGTGGCGCAAATGCGCTGGCTCCCCGCCGAGATGCTCCCCGACGTACTCTCTATTGTCGCCGATTTGGAGGTCGCCGCCCCCAAAAAATTCGCCTGGACGACCAAGGAAGAAGAGCACCAGGAACTCGCCGAATCGGCAGAACATTTGCTGAGTTTGTTCATAGGGCAATTGTTGCGATTCGCACGCACCTACAAAACCCCGCTCAAAACCAATCACGGGAATTTGCTCAGTTTCTTTTTCGATTGCATTTCGGGCAAGCTTGCGAACAACGCGCACACCATTCCCGGAAAGATCCAACAGTGGTTTTCCGTTTATAGTAGTCTCGATTTCAGGACCCAAATATTATTTGTTTGTTATGAATCGGGCGACGAAGTGGCGCTGGAAGTTTTCGTTTTAGAAGGCGAAGGAGGCGCAAATTCCGGAAGTATCGGAATGGGTGGCCGCACGCCGCTTGCAACCCTCTTTGAAAGCAACGACGCACGTCTTCTCTCGATTTTGAACGTTTTGAACGGTGTCGCCGATAGTTTTAAACCGATGGGCGATTACCTGGAACGCCGCGCGAGTTCCCCCATCATGATGCAAGGCGGAGTTCTGCTTGACTTTTTGCAGGATTGCCTCAAAAAACTTGAAATATTTGGCATCCAGACCGAAATTCCAAAGAACCTTTTGAACCTCGGGAAACCGAGGCCCAAGATGCGCGTCCAGGGAAGCATAAGCTTTGGAGCCTTTAGCGCGGGCGACCTTCTGGACTTTGACTGGGAAGTCGCCATTGGCGATGAGCACGTCTCTGCCGAGGATTTCCTCGCGATGGCCGAAGAGGCCGACGGACTTTTGAAATACAAGTCACAGTACGTTCAAGTGACCGAAAAGGACCTGCAAGATTTGCGTGACCGCATGGCAGGAAAGGCCGTCGCCAATTCCTCCGATGATTCAAGCACAGGCGATACCGAGAAAAACGGTACGAACGACAATCCAGACGAATCCAAGAACGCGAATTCTACAAATTCTGCGCCAGTCATTACGCAGGCAAAACTTTTGCAGGCATGCTTCACGGGCGAATGCGACAACATTCCCATCACACTCACCGAAGAAACCAAGGCGCAAATCAACGCCTGGCGCGCCGAAACCGAAGTTTCGCTCCCCGTGGGTTTACAAGCGACGCTACGCCCCTACCAGATGCGCGGCTATTCATGGATGTACAAGAATCTTGAAATCGGGTTCGGCTGCATTCTCGCAGACGACATGGGCCTCGGCAAGACTCTGCAAGTCATTACATTCCTTCTCAAAATGAAAGAAGAAGGCAAACTCGTCGAACGCAAGGCCATTGTGGTTTTGCCCGCGGGCCTCCTTTGCAACTGGCAGGTCGAAATCAAAAAATTCGCCCCGGAGCTCACGTATTTTGCATACCACGGCGGGAGACGCGATTTGCAAAAATTCAACGCCGACATTCTCCTCACCACTTATGCGACATTCCGCAAAGATTACGCGGAACTCAACGAAAAGCAGTGGCAAATCGTGGTCATCGACGAAGCGCAGAACATCAAGAACGCCGACAGCGAACAGAGCCGCCTTTTGCGCGAAATGGCCGCCCCGATGAAAATTGCGATGAGCGGAACCCCGGTCGAAAACCGTCTCATGGAATTCTGGACCATCATGGACTTCGCGAACCGCGGTTTCTTCCCGAGCCCCACGGAATTCCGAGAAAAGTTCGAAACGCCCATCCAAAAGAACAACGACCAGAAGGCCGCAGAGACCTTCAAAAAAATTACCGCCCCCTTCATGCTTCGCCGCCTCAAAACCGACAAGAGCATCATCAGCGATTTGCCCGACAAGATTATCCAGGACGAATACGCTGAACTCACCAAGTCGCAGGCGGCCCTCTACAAGCGCACGCTGGACCACTTTATAGCCCAGCTCGAAGAAGAGCAGCAACTGAGCGAACTCACGCACGATAGCCACGCTCTTTTCAAGCGCAAGGGCATCATTTTGCAAATGATTCTCGCCCTCAAGCAAATCTGTAACCATCCCGCGACATTCCTGAAAGGAACTAAAAGAGACGAGAGAGGTGCGGGTTTAGACGAGGGTAAGGAGGGCGCGCAATCCGCGACGGCAACGGCGAACGACACAACAGATTCAACAAGCGCAGCGTCGACAACGAATTCCGCAGTGGCCGCAACGAGCGCCGCGCCAGTTCTGGAATCGGGCAAGTTGCAAATGCTTCTGGACCTGCTCACCTCCATTCAGGAACAGGGCGAAAAGACGCTCATCTTTACACAATTCGCCGAAATGGGCTCGCTCCTGGAGCAAACCATCACAAACGAACTCGGGCTCCGCACGCATTTTTACCACGGCGGCTGCACGCAAACTCAACGCACCGAAATGATTACGGACTTCCAGCAAAATCCGGAATGCAAAGTGCTTATTCTTTCGCTCAAAGCGGGCGGTACAGGCCTCAACCTTACCGCCGCCTCGCAGGTCATCCACTACGATTTGTGGTGGAACCCCGCCATCGAAGCGCAAGCCACCGACCGCGCCTTCCGTATCGGGCAAACGCGCAACGTACAGGTACACCGCTTTATTACCAAGGGCACCTTCGAAGAAAAAATCAACGCTCTTTTGCAGACAAAAAAAGCAATTGCCGAAATGACCGTAAGCGCAGGCGAAACTTGGCTTGCCGACATGGACGACAAGGCCATCGGCGAAGTATTCGGCCTCGACAATAGCGTTCTTTAAAATTCAAACGTGCGCATTCCCAATCAGATCAGGGAATGATACAGCTTACTCAGCCCAGTGATTTCCGTTGTAATTCTTGGCTGTATCGGCATCCATGCCAATTTGACGAATCAAGTCTTCCATGCTCGCAAATTTCTGTTCGGGACGCAAATAGGCCAAAAGGTCAAGCACCAAATGCTTGCCGTAAATATCTTCATTGAAATCCAAAAGATACGCTTCAATTGCCAACTGGTGGCTTCCCGGCGCGGAAGGTTGCGTGCCGATATTCACTACCGCTCGGAAAATACGACCATCGGCAAGGCGTGCAGACGCCACATAAACACCACCCTTGGGCAAGAACTTGTACTTTTCAACCTGCAGGTTGGCCGTCGGAAACCCGATGGTATGCCCCAGGCGCTTGCCCACCACAACTGTACCCGACAAGCGATACGGGCGTCCCAAATACGTTTGGGCGCGGGCCACATCTCCATTCAAGAGGGCGTTGCGCACGGCAGAAGAGCTCACGCGCTCGCCCTTGTGCAACACAATGCTCAACATTTGCGTGCTCAGTTCCGGGAAAGCTTCCGTAATCGTTTCGTAGTTGCCCTTACCGCCGGCACCAAAGCAATGGTCATGACCAAAGAACATCGAGCAAACGCCTCGTTCCTCGATCAGTTCCTGACGAACAAATTCATCGAACGGGAGTTTCGCCACTTCGGGTGTAAATGGGAGCACTAAAAATTCAAGTCCAAGACTCTCGATAAATTCACGCTTTTCTTCGGTCGTCGTAAGCAAAAGCGGATTACCGGGACCACGCAAAACGTAGTTGGAATGCGGCTCAAAGCTTATCACGGTCGGGCGGAGTCCATTGATTTCGGCCACAGCCTTGAGCGTGCGGAAAAGAGCCTGATGGCCCAAATGGCAGCCATCAAAATTGCCCATGGTCACGGCGCGTTTCACCTTGTGTTCAAAGTTATTCGCGCTCATCAGTCATCCTCCGCCAAAAATACCTTGGGCCAAATGCGACCCGGTTCGTAGCGGCAAAAACTCAAAACAATTCCGTCTTTATCGGCGGCAAACATCAAACCTTCGGCATCCAAACCTTCAATCGGCGTGCGCCAGGGAATCCAGTTGCCATTGCGAATGGCGGCCATCTGCTCGTCATTCAGGCGCACTACAGGGAATTCCAGCACCTCGTTCACGGGTACCAAATGTTCGCGCGTAAGTTCATCGCCCTTCACGGCACGCTCCAAATTCACGTGACCAATGCGGTGGCGGCGAATCATCGAGACGCAACCGAACGTACCCAATTCGCGGGCAAGGTCACGGCCCAGCGAACGGATGTACGTTCCCTTACTGCATTCGCATTCCAAATCGAACGTTGCAAAACTCTTGCCGGTACAACCCTCAGTCAAAGCACCTGCGCCCACCACCTTGAGCGACGCTATGTGAATGCGACGAGCGGCTAGCTCAATTTGCTTACCGCGTTCAACCCAATCGCTTGCGCGGTGGCCATCGATTTTTACGGCGCAATACTTGGGAGGTACCTGGTCGATGTCGCCCATAAACTTTGGCAAAACAGCCTCAAGTGCGGCGCGGTCTATACCCGCAACCGCAGCATCGCCATTTTCTAAAGCACGGGAATCCTGTTCAACAACATCTCCGTCCCATTCCAAAGTATCGGTTTCGTAACCCAAGTGCAGGCGAAACGTATAGCATTTGTCCTTAGCTTCCACATACGGGAGCAAGCGCGTGGCGCGGCCCATGGCCGCAATAATCAAGCCAGAAGCGCGCAAATCGAGCGTTCCGGCATGGCCCACACGTTTAGTACAAAAGACCCTTTTCAGCGGGAAAAGGGCCTTAAAAGATGTTTCACCAGCAACTTTATCGAGTAAAACGAAGCCGGAAGGAGTCAATTAAAGTTCCCCTTTCTGCTTCAACTCGGCGAGAATCCCCTCGATATGCATGGCATGTTCGAGGTTTTCGTCCAGCACAAAGTTCAATTCCGGAATCTTGCGAATCTTGAGGGCCTTGCCGAGCACGCCGCGGATAAACCCAGCAGAGTTGTTGAGGCCAATAATGGAATCGCGCTTTTCTTTGTCGGAACCCATCACCGAAACCAAGGCCTTGGCATAGCTCAGGTCTTCGGTAATGTCCACACGGGTAATGCTCGAGAGCGAGCTCACGCGCGGATCCTTCAAGCCCTTTTGTACGAGCTTCGAAATTTCCTCGCGGAACTGTTCTCCAAGTCTGTCGGTTCTGCGACTCATTAAGCGTCCTTCTTTTCTTCGGCGGCCTTCTTGGCCTTTTCTTCAGCTTCTTCGCGGGCCACGTCTTCCAACGTACGGGCGACCTTGACTTCCTTGAAGAAGATAAGGCTATCGCCTTCCTTGATATCGTCGTAACCCTTAAGGCCAATACCGCACTCAAAGCCACGAGCGACACTCTTGACGTCGTCCTTCATGCGCTTAAGGCTCTGCACGGCAGTCGTACCGAGTTCCACACCATTGCGGTATACGCGCACATGGCTCGTACGGTCGACTTCGCCATCGGTAACCATACAACCGGCAATGAGACCGACCTTCGGTACCTTGAACACCTGGCGGATTTCGGCTTCGCCAACGAGCTCTTCGCGCATCGACGGCTTGAGGAGACCTTCCACAGCATTCTTGATATCTTCAATGCAGTCGTAAATCACGCGATAGTTGCGAATTTCAATGCCTTCCTTTTCGGCCATTTCACGAATGGAGAGAGACGGCATCAAGTGGAACGAAATAATAATGGCCTTGGCGGTCGTTGCAAACAAGATATCGGAATCCGTAATGGCACCGACACCCTTGCGCATAATGTTGACCTTGACTTCCTTGTTCGTGAGTTTTTCGAGGGAAGCAGCCAAAGCTTCGGCAGAACCACCTACGTCAGCCTTGACAATGAGGTTGAGTTCAGAAAGCTTGCCTTCCTTCTGTTCGTTGAACTTGGATTCCAAGGAAATAGTGCTGCGAGCGCGGAGGTCGCGTTCACGCGCGGCCATACGGCGCTTACTTGCAATTTCACGTGCGGTCTTTTCGTCATCCACCACAATGAGGTCATCACCAGCCTGCGGGGTGCCATCAAAGCCAAGCACCTGGCACGGCGTAGACGGAGGAGCCACCTTCATTTGCTGGCCACGTTCATTGAACATAGCGCGAACACGACCGGCATAAATACCGCAAACAAACGGATCACCCACATGGAGCGTACCGTTTTGCACAAGAACCGTTGCCATAGAACCCTTACCAATATCGAGCTTGGATTCCACAACGGCGCCACGAGCGTGGGCATCCGGGTTAGCCTTCAATTCCTGAACTTCAGCTTCGAGAGCGAGAATTTCGAGGAGCTGATCCATACCCTGGCCACTACGGGCAGAAACTTCAACGCAGCTCGTCTGACCACCCCACTGTTCCACTTCCACGCCGCGTTCAGCGAGCTGAGCACGAATCTTGTCGGGGTTAGCGGTCGGCAAGTCAATCTTCGTGATGGCAACCACCATCGGGACGTTTTCGCGCTTGGCGAGTTCGATGGATTCAACGGTCTGCGGCATCACCATGGAGTCTGCGGCAACCACAAGCACAATCACGTCGGTCACCTGGGAACCACGAGCACGCATAGCGCTAAACGCTTCGTGACCCGGAGTATCGAGGAACGTGACCTTGCCCTGCGGGGTCGTCACTTCGTAAGCACCAATGTGCTGCGTAATACCACCCGATTCGCCAGAAACCACATGGGTTTTACGAATCCAGTCAAGCAAAGAAGTTTTACCGTGGTCCACGTGGCCCATCACAGTCACCACCGGATGACGCGGCTGCAGATTTTCCTGGGTTTCTTCTTCGACACCGAGGGCTGCTTCTTCGTATTCTTCCATCAACTGAGCTTCGTAGCCGAATTCATCGGCCAAAATCTGGATGGATTCAAAATCAAGGCGGGCGTTGATGGTCACCATCATACCCATTTCCATGCACTTCGCAATCACGCGAGCCGGCATGGTATCCATAAGGCCAGCGAGTTCGCCCACGGTAATAAAGTCAGAAGTCTTGAGGATCTTCTTGCCTTCGCCGGAGCCATTATCACTATGGTCCTTATGGTAAGTCTTTTTAACAGGTTTCTTAGAAAGGTCAGCCATCACACGGGAAACGTTCTGACGAACCATTTCCTGCTGCTGTTCCTTTTGCTGGTCCATGCGGTCGCGGCTGTTATGGCGATTCTTGTCGTTGCCATGACGACCATTCTGACCTTTGCCGCCCTTGCCATTCTGCCCCATCGGAGCACCCATGACGCCTTGGCTAGCATTGAAAGCTTCTTGCATGGAACCGCTAGAGAAACCACCACTGCGTCCAGTGTATCCGCCGTGACTGCTGGCATTGCCCTGACCGCCCATACCCGGACGACGGTTATTGCCACCATTGCGGTTATCGCCACCGTTGTTACCGCGCGGTCCAAAAGAACCCGTGTAACCCTGGGCATTGCCCTGACCACGGCCACCAGGACCCGGACGGCGATTGTTGCCACCCGGACGACCACCCTGCTGTTGCTGAGATTTAGCAATACGAGCAAGGATTGCTGCATCGGGCTTAAACACTTGAGCCTTCATAGGCGGCTGCTTGAGTTCAGTATTCGCAGTCATCATCGTCGGCGCAGGAATCGGAGCAGCCTTAGGAGCAGGAGCGGCGGGCTTCGGATCCATCTTGGGAGCCGGAGCAGGCTTCACTTCGACTTTCGGAGTTTCAACAGGCTTTACTTCGGGCTTCGGAGTTTCGACAGGCTTTGCAGCAGCAACCGGCTTCACTTCAACAGGCTTCGGGGCTTCGACAGGCTTCGCTTCGACCTTCGGAGTTTCAACAGGCTTTACTTCGGGCTTCGGAGTTTCGACCGGTTTCACCGCAGCCTTCGGGGCTTCGGCGGACTTTGCAGCAGCGGGCTTCGCTTCGACCTTGGCTTTCGGCTTTGCCTCGTCTGTCGATTCCTTTTTGGGAGCAGCACGTTTAATGCTCACCTTCACACCATTCTTGATGGTCGTCGAAGAAGCGGTTTTCTTCTTTTCGACCGGAGCGGCTTCCGCTTCGGCTGAAGTCGTCTTCTTCAAGTTTTTGGAACGAGCATCCTGCTTGGCCTTTTCTACAGCAACGGCCTCTTCGATTTTTTCGAATTCGGCAGCGTTCACCTTGGACACTTGGGTCAAGACCTTCACGCCATTATCGCGCAAAAGCTTCATCACAAAGTCACTCTTGACTCCATGTTCCTTGGCCCAATCGGCGGGCTTTATCTGATCTAAATTACTCATTAACTAGCCTTATTAAAATCCTTGTTTTTCTTTGCATCCGAGATCGTCGGGTAAATCTAATTAGCCTTCGGTAGATTCACCTTCTGCAGAAGCGGGTGCTGCGAAAAGACTGTCAGCCTTACGAACAACGTTGCGACGTAGTTCCTGGGCACGCGGAGCGAGCACCTGGGCCTTAGCTTCATCGTCCTTCTCAGACCATTCCTTTTCGCCGAACACGTCAAGGTCACGGCCCACCAACTGGGCAGCGAGCTTCACGTTCTGGCCATTCTTACCAATGGCCTGAGCCAAATTCTCGTCATTAATGACCACCACGGTACGGTCGGTACCCGGAACTTCAGTCAGCTTCACAACATTAGCCGGAGAAAGGGCACGGGTGATAAACACATCCAGATCCGGATTCCAGTGAACAATGTCAATACGTTCGTTGCCGAGTTCGCGAACAATCGTCTGCACGCGGGCACCCTTCATACCAACGCAAGCGCCAACCGGGTCAATCTTTTCGTCACGGGAGTACACAGCGATCTTGGCGCGGTAACCCGGTTCACGAGCAACACCCTTGATTTCAACAGTGTTCTCGTAAATTTCCGGAACTTCCTGACGGAAGAGTTCCTTGAGGAAGTCGCCACTTGCACGGGAGAGAATCACCTGGGCGCCGTTCTTCACGGATTCTTCAACGCGGGCAATCACAGCCTTCACGGACTGGCCCTGCACCAAGCGTTCGTGACCAATCTGTTCACGCGGCGGAATCACAGCTTCAGTCTGCTTGCCAAGAGAAACAATCACGTTACGACCTTCGAGGCGGAGCACTTCACCACTAATCATGGTGCCAATGCGGCTGCGGTAAGTGTCCATCACCTTCTGGCGTTCGGCATCGCGAATCTGCTGGGTCAAGAGTTGCTTTGCAGTCTGGATGGCCTGACGACCAAAGGCGGTTGTCGGGACTTCCATTTCAAGAACGTCGCCAGCCTGAGCATCTTCGTTGAATTCGCGGGCTTCGTCCACCAGCATATAGCCTTCGTCAAGTTTTTCAACTTCATCGGCTGTCATTTCGGGATCGTAGTCAGGGAAGTCATCCACAACTTCAACGCGGAGGAACACATGGACATCGTTATTTTCGGTATCGATTTCCACTTCAATCTTCTTGTCGATGTGCAGATACTTGCGAGCAGCAGAAATCAACGCCTGCTTCAAAGCACCGAGAATAACTTCATCGTCCATATTCTTGGCTTCGACTACAGTCTTGAGCACTTCGAGCAAATTAACCTTGGGTTCGTTCTTGTTAGCCATTTTTGACCTTCCTATTATATTTGTACATCTACCTTAGCCACTAGCACCTCAGAGCGAGGAACGACCACGTCTCCCGCATTGCCCTTAATGGTGAGTGTCAAACTTTCTTCATTCGCATCTACAAGTTTACCGGTGAGCGGCTTTCCGGTACTACGCGTCACACGGATAAAGCGCCCCTTGTTGCGAATAAAATCGGCGACCGACTTCAATGGGCGGTCGAGCCCGGGCGAAGACACCTCAAGAGTATAGGCGCCTTCAATAATTTCGGGATCCAAGTCCAAAGCATCGGACAAATGGCGGCTCACATTGGAGCAGTCATCAATAGACACACCTTCGGGCTTGTCAATAAAAAGCCTAAGCGTTTTGCGCTTGCCTGCACGGAACATATCGGATTCCACTAACGTCACGCCATTAGCCTTGCACGCTTCGGCGATAAGCAAATCCAATTTCTCGTTGGTTACCAAATAAACCTCTTATATTAAAATAGCCGTCCGCTAACGGAAGATGTCTAACCTAAAATCGTGGTCTAGGCGAGACTTCTTCCACGGACAGTCTAAAACCGTGTACAAATAGAGAAATTTTACAGTACTTATTCAAGCCTCCCCCAAAAGAAATAAGCCTTTTTGCCCCTCTTTTTTATTATCTTATGGCCACTATGACGTATGTACTCATTATTTTGGTCAGTATTCTCGGTATTTCGCTCTCCATCTACTTCTTGCGGAAGAATGTCATCCGCATCAAGGAAAAGAACAAAACCGAACCCAAGGCTTACAAGCGCGGGCTAAACTACGTTCTGACCGGACTGTGGTATGGATATTTACTGGCGTTTTTTATTGGGCTCACGCTCAATAACCTGCATCCCTAAGGCAAAGCTCTATTTTTGCCTATTTTTCCAACGCTCGTACAGGAACAACGCAATCAGGTTCTTGCCATCGATAAATTTGTGAGCCGCCTCTTCGTACGGTAACACCTCGGTGCGAATCCATTCATTTTCATCTATGTACGTTTGGTTCTTACCGTCCATCGCATTAAGTTGTTCGCGGGTTACTTCGCGCTCAATCGCATACAAACGAATACGCTCGTCCAAAAGGCCACAACTTCCGGCGAAACCCGGAGTAAAATCCTTCCACCAGAATTCCGAAAGGTCAATCAGTTCAGAGTCATCTGCCTTGATTTGCGCTTCTTCTTCGAGTTCCGAGAGGGCCACCTTACGGTAATCGCCGCTCCAGTCCAAAATGCCTGCAGGAATCTCTAGCGACGCCGTTTCCGAAATGGCAAAACGCGGCTGACGCACCAAAAGCAAATACTTTTGCCCCTCGCAATTCAGCACCACCAACACGCCCACAGCATTCCCACGCACAAGAACCACGCCATGAACAGGACGTCCATCGGGAAGTGTCGCCGTAGCAATCAGCTTAATAAACAGCGGGCGGTGTTCCTTGTTAAAATAGTTTACCGATTCAAAATGGATTTTTTGAATTTTGAACTTTGCCAAGGAAGCATTTAGCCATTCCTTAAAAATTCTGCAATCCAAAATAATCTGGTAATCTTCTTTTGCAATTTCTGCAGCAAACGAATACTCGATATTCTCTGCCATAAAACACCTTCCAGCAGCTTCTATTTTTTCTTGGCGACAGTCGCCGATTTCCAAATGGAATACAAACTATCAACGTCCACCGTATCGGCTACATAACGATTTCGACCTAAATCGTAAACGTACAAATTCTTTCGCGTTGACGGTCCGCAGAACTGCTCGGATTCAGCGGGAGTATAAAGATTGCGGCCAACCACAAACTTGGTTCCAGACTTAAATTTTCCCTTATTGAACTGATCCACCGCACCACATTCAGGAATAGTTTCCATGTAATAAGTACTTGTGTACCAAATGGTGTCAGGACGTTCCTGAACTTTGCCAAGACTCGTAGAATCATTTACCCAACGGGAACTGAGACAGTACACCGAATCGGAATCAGCACAAGCCGCACGCACAGGAATCAAGTTGGTATCGCCCATGCGCCAAGACGAAGGATAAAGCGTATCGTAGACCACATCCTTGCACATATCAACACGCAATTCGCACTTGGTCTTCATGGTGCGCCACAAGAACACCCTTGGCGTCATGGAATCCACAACTTTCAAAATAGAGGGCGATTTCACGGTACGTAACGGAAGCGAATGAACAGAATCAAAGAGGGTATCGATATAAATTTCAAACGTATCCGCTTTAATTTCGCCGCGACGCACCACAATAGAATCCAAGATGGAATCCCTGCTGTTCTTTACTTTTATAAGCGAAATGCCCTTCAATGATTTTTCGTCAATCAGCACTTTTATGGTCGTATCCGGGCCATAATACGGTGCAGCACAATCTTCGTTTGTCGTCTTGATGTGAATTTGCGGCATCAAGAACAAAACGGTATCGGCAAAAGAGTCAACAAGGCCTATCTTTTGCAAGGCACAGTTCGAGAACATCCAAATGCTATCGAGGTGCATATAAAGCGTATCGCCCGCAAGGTGGATTATTTTACCACTATCCAAATCCGACCAAACAAAAAAGCCCTTTCCCGAATACACAACGTTTTCCGAAGAAAGAGCCAACGGCCCATCATCATCCTGGGAGCAAGCCCAGAATGCCAAAAGCAGGCAGCTTAGCAAAAGAATTTTTTGGAGAATTCGCATCATCAAAATCCAACTTGTTTTTTGAATTTAGCAATTTCCAAATCGCTAGCCAAATGCGCGGAACGATAAAAATCATTCCACCGCACAAAAAGACCATTTCGGCGAACCGTCAAAAAGAACGCCGCGCTGTCCTTGGGGGCAAGCCTTCCCACAATAGAATTGCAATCAACAGTATCGCCTACTGCGGGCACATCCATTATTCCCGACATGCGGGAAGTCACATTATTACCATGATTAACAAGCACATATTCGCCTGTTGAATCCTTGCCCGCCTCCAGAACCACGCCAGGCAAAATCGGGTGCACCGGAGCTTCACCTGGGCCTAAAAAGACATCTTCGGACAACAGCCAATCCCGCCCTTCAAAGTCAAAATCCTCTGAAATGGGAATGTTCTGCCAGTCCATAGGGAGCCTGGGGCAAAGCCCCGGAAAGCGGCATCCCGTTTGCGCATCCACCCATGCAAAACTGGAATCATTCAACATCACGTTCAAATACAAATAAACTAACGAATCTACACGTTGTACTAAAACGGGATTCCAAAAATCTTTTTTTAAAGCCACCCAATGGAGTTTTTCTACGCTATGATTTTTAATGGACGCAAGGTAACGCAAAAAACTGTTTGGAAGCACGCGAGATGAATCCGTTACCATCCACGAGCACTGGCCTAGGTCGCCTTTCAATTCAAAAGGAGTACCGCCATACGAGCGGCAACTTTCGTCCCAGGGCAAAACAACAGGTTGGACCTCGTTCCCAGGTAGGGGCAGCTTATTGACGATTTTCGCAAAAATTCCAAAATGGAAACCGGCAAAAACGCAGCCAAACAAAAGCAAAAGCCGAAACACAGGAAAGTTTTGGCGTTTTGCCTTATACTTCTTTTTGCACCGATATTCCGAAAATTCAACGGGCATTCTAAAACTAGCGCATCAGCAAAAATGCAACCAGGCCACCCACGACAATCAAGGCAATGATAATACCGATAACCGTTCCGCTCGAGGATTTTTCTTCGTCAAACGGCATCGTCATACCCTGTTTGGCCAATTTCTTTTCGTCCTTGGTAATGGCGTTAAAGCTCTTGGTAAAGCGACGCTGGTGACCCGTTTTACGTTCACTGCGACGATCATCCAAAGAACCATCCAGCAAAGTCCTCACGTTCTGGGACGCTACTGGCGCCGAAGCGGGTTCATCGACCATTGCCGGAGCTTCAGCGGGTGCCTCCTCTTGCGGGGAATGGCTGTGCAAAGAGAAAGCCATCATTTCGGCTTCAGCAGAGAAAACCTTGAGCTTGCGATCGAGGCCGGCCTTTCTGAGGCCATCGGTAATAGACGAGCTATTGGTTAAAAGAACCAACATGCCCCCCTTACCCGAAAGTTCGTGCTGGAACTGGAGGAAGGCATTGTAAGCGTCACTATAAACAAAATCCAGGCCCATCAAGTCCACAGCAACGAATTTGTCGTTGGGATTGTTGTCGATTAAAGTGCGAGCATCCTTTTTAAACTGCTCAGCATCAAAAGCCCCTATCGGATTGAGAGGAGCAGAAAGCAGATCAAAAACACCAACTTCGCGAAAATTCTTTAATTCAGCCATATATCCAAAATATAGCCTAAAAATTCAACGATGTGAAAGTTAAAAAAGCAAAAAAACGCTTATTGCGGCCTAGAGCCTATTCTTCCCAGGACATTCCACCCGAGGGAGCGGGCTCCAGGATTTCGTCTTCCGTTTCCGAAATCGGAGCCTTAGGCGTTTCATTTGGAACAACCGGAAGAGAGTCGCCCGCCACCGGAGCCTGTTCCACAGCATTTTCTTCAGTCGTAGCCGGTTCGGATTCGGCCGGCATTTCGTCCGGTTCCTCGGTCAAAAGCTTTTTACCCGCATTGGCCGGAGTCAAATGGCCCTGTTTTTTCTCGGGAACGTGGTTAAACAAATACGGGCTTACTGTCACACTCACGCGGTGGACCCGAGAGAGTACGGGATGCGATTCAAACGCGTAATCAACCCGAACAAAGTTCGCAATCATAAGGCCGGCACCGGCGGTCACACTCTTCCAGGTGGTAAAGCTGCTAAGACCAAGACGCACCGACAGTCCAAAATCAAAGTTGAATTCCATGCCGCCATGGCCGCCACTCAGCCAATCCAGCGGGGATTCCCAAATACAACCGCCAACGTCCTCGTCGGTTTCAAAGTCCAAGCTGCGAGGTTCGTCGTGGAAGAATCCAGCACTTTGCCAAAACACGTTAAATATTCCGTAGAGGTACTTGACCGGAACGCTGTAACTCGCCGCCATGTAAAGTTCCGGCGAAGAATATTCAAACTCGCCCGAGCCCCAAACGGTCGCCGAAGAAGTCCAGCCCTTTAACAGAGCCGACAAGTACAACTGATCTACCGCACGATAGCGGACACCCAAGTCACTGCGGAAGCCCCAGCCAGACTGGTCCATATCACGGTAAAGCATGTGAAAAGATGCACCAAGCGTAATCCTGTCGTTAAAGCGCATGCCCCATGTCGCCGAGAGGAGCCAATCGGCAATCGACAACGTATTGTAGTTGGAGCCCTCGGGAAGCGGTTCCCCCTCCTTGATGTACGGAATGTCGTCGGCTCCAAAACGAGCTAGCGCAAAGCCTAGGCCCTGCCCCGGTGCAAACGGAATCGCTACCGAAGCAAAATCGTATTTTGTGTCTTCGTAATAAGCCGTATGTGAAAAACTCGCCCAAGTGTAATCTACATTCGCAAGCTGGTACGGATTCGAAACAAGACCAAGGTAATCGCCATCTACAGCCATGGTAGCAGAACCCAGCGCCGCCGAACGGGCTCCCGGTTCAATATCCAAAGTGGCATTCGCCCCAACCACACGGTCAAGAGCCACGGCATTCGACAAAAAAAACAAAACGACTAAACCAGCAACCTTCATCAGATTGTAGCTACGGCGCAAAACACATTTTTCAAAAAACTGCATAAACTTGCAACCAAGATAGATTATTTTTAAACTACAAAATTCGGTTCTCGCACAAATGTCTCTTTCTGAACGTATTCAGCAATTTTTGGTTTATTTGCAAACGCTGCGTCGCTATTCGCCGCGTACCGTGGACACGTACCGCAAATCGCTCGACAAGTTCCTCGATTGCATTGGGATCGAGGCTCCGCTGAACGCTTTTTCGGAGATGTCCATCAAAAGTTTTGTCTGGGACATGAAGATGAAGCAACAGCTTGCCCCCACGAGCATTTGCGAACACCTCGCCGCACTCAAAAGTTTCGGACGTTACCTGGTGCGCTCCAAGATTTTAGCAACAAACCCGGCGGCAAACGTGCCCATGCCCAAGCGTCCCAAACGTTTGGTAAGCGTCCTCGGGCAAAAAGACCTCGCCCCAGAAAAATTTCCAGAACTCGAGAACCCCACGCTCCCGCAGGTGCGCGCCCGCGTGCTCTTGGAACTCATTTACGGTTCCGGCCTGCGAATTTCTGAATGCCAAAGCCTCACGTGGGACCGACTCCGCGAAAAGGAACACCTGGTTCGCGTCATCGGCAAAGGGAGCAAGGAGCGAATAGTCCCCATCACGGAAGCGCTTGTAGAGCGACTCGCAAACTTCAAGGCGATGCTCGTTGCCGCAGGCCACCTGCCAACTCCAACCGGTTATGTATTCTTGAGTGAAGACGGAGAGCCTTACAGCATACGAACCTTGCGGAACGACATTCACGATTTGTTGAGAAGTGTAGGTTGGGAAGGCAAAGCGAGTCCGCACGTACTGCGACACAGCTTCGCCACGCACCTGCTAGAGAACGGCGCCGAAATCATGAGCGTCAAGGAAATGCTTGGCCACGCAAACATTTCGACCACGCAAATCTACACGCATGTCAACGCCGAAAGGCTCAGGGAAGCATTCAAAAAAACGCACCCCCGCGCGTAAAAAAAACAAAAAAAAATGCACGCAAAAATCTGCGTGCACAATAGAAATCTTTAGGGCGACTAGAAGAAACTGCCCTTGATGCCAACAGCTATAGTCCACTGCTGACCAATGTCGCTCCAGTCCGGTGCGTTCCATTCTTCCATGGGGCTTTCGTCGTATTCATCCTTCGCATTGGAGCCGCCCGCCTTGTCGTGAATCGGGAGCGAGAATGCGACGAACACCGGAATGTCGGCGCTCGAGAATTCCAGACCGTACACCAACGCCGCAGACCACGCCTGATGATCCGGGTCCGGCTTCGGGTCATACATGCCGACCTTTTCAGAGGCAATCCACGCCACACCCAACGGAGCCGAGAACGTAAGTCCAAAGGAATGCACGAACCCAGGAATTCCGCGGTAACCGTACGCAATCGAAGCGCCAACACTCGGCGGCGTAAACGCACCGAGGTCATTTTCTCCATATGGTTTAAAACGGTATTCAAAACGGTCACCTTCGGTCTTGATGTTTTTCCAGTAACTGTCGTTGAATTCGTTTTCACCCGAGAACAAATGCATTGCAAACGGGTGCGTATAAGTTAATCCGTAAAGCCAAATGCCCTTGTCGGTATCGCGACTGTAATCCCATCCAAGCGTAAGGGAATAAAGTCCAGAACCCTTTTGGAAGCTACTCGGCAAAAATTCCTTGGAGGCATCTGTCCCGCGCTTAATATCGTACTGACCCGTCGGAATCGTGAGCGATGCCGAAAGGCTTGCCGCACCACCGCTACCGATAGTCTTGCTAAAGTCAAAGCTAACATCGCCAAGGCCGCCCGTACTGCGGTCCAGCGGAGCCTGATTGCTGCGGTACTGCACTTCGCCCTGGTGCGAAACAAACGGCACCGAGACGCCGAGCTTTGTGGACCACGTGGGCTTAATGGAAAAATGCGGAGTCATCGTGAGGGCAGAGAAGTTCTGACCCACGTTGTACTTGGTAAACACTTCGGCTTCAAGCAAACCACCAGAAACACCCTGGCCAATCCACTTGATACCATCGCCACTGCCGCCGCCGGAGCCACCAGCACCGCAACCGCCAATGGACTCCCACGGAGTCGCGGGCACGACCGGAGCGTGGTACGCCCCAAAGAACGAGGCACAAGTCAGAACCGCAACAGCACAACCTTCAATCAAAAATTTCTTTTTCATGTTGTACCTCACGGAAGTTCAAGCAAATAAGCGTTGTTCGTACCTGTGGCGAGGAACGATCCATCTGGAGAACGCCCTCCTGTCATGGGAATCGGCGCAATCTCACGATTCTCGCCCACCCATTCCAAAGCGATGTCACTCGGGGCTCCCGCGGTAAGCACAATCTCACGCATTACCGTGCGGCCCACGGAACCATCCTGCACCGACTCGGCCATAAGGTCATTTTTATTGAGCATCTGCGCCCCCGCGGGGAACTCGGCCCAAAGCACAAAGAGGCGGCTTCCGAACTTGAACCAGTGCGGTTGCGCCGGACTCGACATCATGCCCTCCGCCTGTTCAATCTTGATGGGGCTTGAGTTGGCCGAAAGTTCCTGGATGTAAGCTTCCCAAGTGGTGGAATTCTCAACCATATTGTAAACCACAAAATTTCCATCCGGCGAAATCATCGGGCTATCGATTTCCCAACTCGAGCGACCCGCGGGCTTCTTGAGCGTCACCGGCTTCTTGAGTCCACCATTCGCAAAATCCACGAACACGATTTCGTTCTTGGGCGACACATACGTGAGACGCACGTCGCTCGTTCCAAAGAAACCTTCAACCGTAGAATCATCGCTCTTATCGTTCTTAGATGCAGCCGTCTCGCCCACCCACAAGTGCGGTGTTGCAAATTCCCCAATATCCTTGTCGTAGAACCAGAACTTTTTCTTGTCGCTCATGCGAACGGCAAAAATGCCGTAATCCAAGGATTCGCAAGCCTTGCTGCCCTCTGTATCGTAAGCGCGCAGGGCAACGATGTAGTTTGCATGCGTACTCCATTCCGGATCCTGGAACTGGCACTCGCCAGCACTCTTGTCAATCATCAAATACCAATTGACCTTCCCCGCCGTATCCGAAACCGTCAAGCGGTCATGCTGTTCTACGCGTGTCGTCGTGTATATGGAATCCGGAGCGGTCACATTCAGCTTACCATTAAAGTTCAGCCAAAGCATGGACGCTGGATAATTTTCCATATCGTTACTGACCGACGGGTTACAGATCTGCTTACCGCCATTCACGGGGAACATTTTGCCAATTTCGGAAGACTGACCCACCGGGCCATTCGTCTCCTCAACCTCGGCCTCGAAAGGTTCCGGGTCATAGCAAGACATTAAAGCAAGGGCCGAGCCCAAAAATAAGTACGAAAATTTCATCATAAACAATATAAAAAAGTGCCAATGAGCTAACCAAAGAGACCACGAATGATTTATATATTAACGTAGCAAAATGAATTGGGAGTAAAAAAATGAGCGAATTCAAAGAAATTTCCACCGAAGAACTAAAAAAGAACCCCTTCCAAATGATTGGCAAGGAATGGATGCTGATTGCAGCCGCAAAGGCTGGCAAGGCAAACGCCATGACCGCCAGTTGGGGCGGCGTCGGCGTCATGTGGAACAAGCCTGTAGCCTACATCGCCATAAGGCAGACGCGTTACACCAAGGAATTCGTGGACAACGGTGAAAAGCTCAGCCTCAACTTTTTCGGAGAAGCCTTCCGCAAGGAACTCGCCTACTTCGGCAAGACCTCGGGCCGCGACGAAGACAAGATTGCAAAGACCGGCATGAAGGTGAGGATTGATGACGGCGCCCCCATTTTCGAGGACGCAGAGACTGTTTTCGTATGCAAGAAACTTTTCGCAAGCACCTACGCCCCCGAGAACTTCATTGACAAGAGCATTCTCGACAAGTTCTACAACGGAGATTCGATGCACACGCTGTACATCGTAGAAATCGAGAAAATGCTAACAAAGTAATTCTTGTTTCGTCCAAATGAAATATCCGCGCCCTTTGATACGGTCCCGCGATAAAAAATCCCGGCTCTGAGACCGGGATGACAAAGTGATTGGTTCCGTATGGACCCCGTCGCCACGATGTGGCTACAGGGCGACGCTATCAGGAACTATCTGTGGATGGTCGCAACCGAATTTTAGAGTTCGACCTTCACCTTTTCGCGCATGGCCATCACCTGCGCCTTTGCTTCTTCGACGCTGTCGCGGCGAGCGAGAAGCACGCCCATACGGCGGTGGCCCTTGAGTTCGGGTTTTCCGAACAAACGAAGAGCGGTGTCGGGTTCTGCCAAGACTTCCTGGAGACCGCCGAACTTTACATGGTCGGAGTTTCCGTCAGCGACAATGGCCTTGGATGCACTCGGGCCGTGGAACGCGATGTTCGGAATCGGGAGACCGAGAATAGCGCGGGCGTGGAGGGCGAATTCGGAAAGGTCCTGGCTGATGAGCGTCACCATGCCGGTGTCGTGCGGGCGCGGGGAAACTTCGCTGAACAGGACTTCGTCCTTGCAAACGAACAGTTCCACGCCGAAGATGCCGCGGCCACCGAGGGCGTCGGTAATCTTCTTCGCAATATCCTTCGCCTTTTCAATAAGTTCCGGCTTCATGGGCTGCGGCTGCCAGGATTCCTGGTAGTCGCCGTTCACCTGGTGGTGGCCCACCGGTTCAAGGAAACTCGTACCGCCCACATGGCGCACCGTAAGAAGGGTAATTTCGTAGTCAAACGGGACGAAGCCTTCGACAATCACACGAGAAGCCTTGCCAGTGCGGCCTTCGTTCTGGGAAATGTCCCAGGACTTCTGCACGTCGGCTTCGGTCTTGATGACGCTCTGGCCATGGCCGGAAGAACTCATCACGGGCTTCACCACGCACGGGATGCCGATTTCCTTGACAGCTTGTTTGAAATCTTCAAAGTTGTCCGCAAAGCGGTACGGACTCGTCTTGAGGCCGAGTTCTTCGGCGGCAAGGCGGCGAATGCCTTCGCGGTTCATCGTGAGCTTGGTAGCCTTTGCCGTCGGAATCACGTTGAAGCCTTCCTTTTCGAGTTCCACGAGAGTGTCCGTCGCAATGGCTTCGACTTCGGGGACGATGTAGTCGGGCTTTTCCTTTTCGATGACTTCGCGAAGAGCGGCACCGTCCAGCATATTGATAACATAGGAGCGGTGAGCCACCTGCATACCCGGAGCATTCGGGTAGCGGTCCACGGCGACAACTTCGACGCCGAGGCGCATCATCTCGATAATGACTTCCTTGCCGAGTTCACCCGCGCCACAGAACAAAACCTTTGTTGCGGAGGAGCTGAGCGGCGTACCAATTTCGAACATAATCGACTCCTTGAAAAAAGCTTTCCTAATTTTTTTATAAAGCTAAAAATTTTTTGGCTAGAATTTCATGTCCACCGGATTAAAGTTGAACTTTACGCCCGAACGAACCCATCCATCAGTGCCATTGTCACCCTTGACATGAGCCAAATTCTCGTAAATTCGGGCTCCACCACCTAGGTAGAAACTAAACCATCCGTTCACCTTCATCTGGTAAAGCACATCCAGCAGATATTGGGCTTCTTCTACACCCGACGTTGCGCCCTCAACCGACTGCGCAACATTGTAGTCCGTGTAAAGTTCCTTGTCTCCCTGGCGAAGCCAAGCGAGTTCCAATGTGAGTGAATGAACTCCTCGTGTCCATCCCAGGTCAAGCCACAAGTCAATGGCATCGGAACCACGACGATATCCCACCGGATAATCTACAAAGTAGGCGTCGGCGTAATCTACGTCATTTTGGTCACGATAATTGCTGCGATAGTTGCGGCGGCTCGTGTACTTCAGCAAAGGCAGTTTTTCATTGTTCGCGGCAGGATCCGTGCGAACAACGTCCATACGCAACGAAAACGTGCCAAATCTAGCCGTTTCGAATTCCTGGTAGTAGCCCACCATATAATTCAAGATACTCCGGCTCGTACCCTTGTCATCATCTTCGCCCACAGGACTGTTGATATCCTGCATCTGCAACTGCCCATAGAATTTTGCACCGTAGTGGGTCTTGTAGCCCGCCTCCACGGAAGTCGCAGCGGCGGTGTAACCAGTCGCATAATTGTCATGCCAGTAAATGAACGGGCTAAACGAGCGGAACTCGAGTTCCTTGCCGCCCACCATGCTTTCTTCGACCAGGTACGCCCAAAAGCGGTTCGTCTCGACACCGAACCTGTGGAACAGAAGATTCTTGACATTCTCGGTGTAAGTACGATTTCGCTGGTTGGGCATTTGCTCTTCACCAGTCGTACACTTTTGAACATTCGCCTCGGTACCTTCGGGCGGACAACCCGTTGCGTGGTCAATCACATCACCGTAAAGCCAGGCATTCAAGGAACTCAGCATAAAGTCGTAGCGGAATATGCCCGGAGCAAACTTCCAATGGACACCGTCATGATACGGGGCTCCGCCAATCAAGATGTCGTTTTTGGAAACCTTCAAATCGTCAACGGCAAAGCGGCCGAACTGCACATAGCCCACGGGATTCACCCACTTGGCATAGGCATTCACAGGAACATTGATATCCAGTTCGCTCGGCTTGTAAGTAAAGTTGGTCTTCAAATCGTCCTGGTACCAGGCTTCCAGATCCTTGCGAAGCGGAGCCTCCAAAAGAACGCTAAAATTCTTGTACCCCGCCCTGAAGCTCAACGTGAAAAATGGATTGATGCGTTCTTCGTAATTTCGAGCGTTTTCAAGTGGAATTTGAAGTCCTCGCCAGTTGCGTCCGTACCAATCCGCGGTATCCACCGCAAAGGTCGGGTCCGTCGGGCCGCCGTTCAAACCAAAATTAAAATCGGTACCTATTTGAAAATAGCCCAAAGACGTACCCGCCCACAGAGAACCTGCGAGTGACAAAGCAAAACCAATCGTAGCAACAGCACCAAACTTCATCTATGAACCAATTTAACAAATTTCGTTCGCCAAACCACGCACCCCTAAGCGCAACATGCGAAGTTATGCCAAAACAAGAACAAAATTCGCCCAAAAGTACATAAAAACGCAAACCGCGCAAAAAAAAGAATACTGCACGGAGGCTTAAGAAAACGCGCGGCTTGAGAAAATAGCGCGAAGATGTGCGGAAACTGCGCAGAGATCACTCAGGCGACGTACTGAGCGAGTACCTGCAATGGAAAAGGAGGGTGTCAGGCTAATGAACACTTGGAACTTTAGTTCCTAGTGAGAATTGTCCACTTTGTGGATAGGGCGAAAGCCTTCCCTTGTCTAAAATACGCCTTGCGTTAAGCATGGCGTATTAACTGTGAGCCGAAGCCCCTAATCTTTATTAGGGGCGTAGGCGAGAGCGAGCGAATAACCGAAGGTCACTCACCTGACATACTGAGCGAGTACCTGCAATGGAAAAGGAGGGTGTCAGGCTAATGAACACTTGGAACTTTAGTTCCTAGTGAGAATTGTCCACTTTGTGGATAGGGCGAAAGCCTTCCCTTGTCTAAAATACGCCTTGCGTTAAGCATGGCGTATTAACTGTGAGCCGAAGCCCCTAATCTTTATTAGGGGCGTAGGCGAGAGCGAGCGAATAACCGAAGGTCACTCACCTGACGTACTGAGCGAGCGGATAATATAAGGACTGCCCGGGCAGGGAGACCCAGGCAGTCCCTTGTGTTGTGGTAGGTATGCTTGCGCATACCCGTTGTGTGTGTGTCTTCTTAAAAGAAGCTCTTACATAACGGTTTTTAATCTTTCGACTAAAAATCGTCGTTACGGCTCATGCGAAGGAACGCCGGCATGTCATAGTCAATACCGTTCGTCTTCAGGGAATCTTCAGGATACTTGAGAGTGCGCGGATCAACATGGCTTACCGGAGCAGAATTCACAACCGGTTCAATCGTTGCCTGCTGGCGGGAGAATGCCGGAGTTTCAAAGTTTCCGCAAGAAAGCGTATCTTCTTCGGCAACCTCAGGCATTTCGCGAGTTTCAGGCAAATTTGCCGTTGCAGTCATCACTAATTCTTCTTCGTAAGCTGGGGCCTGTGCATTGAATGCAGAGGAAGCGTACACAGAAGGCTGTGCAGGAGCAACAGAGGGCATCGGAACCGTACGAGCGCTAGCATCAAAACTAGGCATAGCCATGGTACCACGGGCAAGAGCCGCAAAGTTCATACTCGTCGGACGCGGCTTTGCAGAAACCGGCTGAGACACGGTCTGAGCAGCAACTTGAGGAGCGGCTTGAGGCATCGGCTGTGCAGCAACCTGTGCAGAAACCGGAGCGCCAATCGTATTCACGAGTTCGCAAGACTTCGCCTGAACCTGCGGGATAGAACCCATGGTGAACATCGGGGTCGGAATTTGGGGAGCCGGATTGCCGCAACCCGTAGCGATGATAGTGATATAAACCTTGTCGCCAAGTTCCGGCAAAAGGATATCGCCAATAATAATGTTCGGGTCATTCTTGTCGCTCACAGCTTCATGGATGTGTTCCATAGCTTCGCTGTATTCAAGCATGGTGAAGTTTTCGCCATGGCTTACGTTCACAAGTACGCCAGTAGCACCATCAACATTGATGTCTTCGAGGAGCGGAGAAGAAAGGGCCAAGTCAACAGCCTTAATTCCACGGCCTTCGCCTTCAGCAATACCAGTACCCATAAGGGCGCTACCGCCGTTAGTCATCACAGTCTTGATATCAGCAAAGTCCACATGGATAAGGCCATGGCGGAACATGATGTCGCAAATACTGCGAACCGCATTGCCAAGAATTTCATCGGCCAAGCGGAAAGAACCATCCAAGGTCAAGGTCTTGTCGGTATTTTGAACAAGGCTCAACAGCTTTTGGTTGTCAACCACAATCATCGTATCCACAGAAGCGCGAAGTTCCTTGATACCTTCAGCAGCGAGAGTTCCACGACGTTTGCCTTCGTAACCAAACGGTTTAGAAACCACAGCAACCGTAAGGATGCCGAGTTCACGAGCAACTTTACCCACAACCGGAGCAGCACCCGTACCCGTACCACCACCCATACCGGCAGTGATGAACACGAGGTCAGCGCCAGCCATGGCGTCGCGAAGTTCTTCAATATTTTCTTCTGCAGCCTTGCAGCCAACTTCGGGCTTCATACCAGCACCAAGAGCCTTCGTGACCTTCTGGCCAATCTGGATCTTGTGATCGGCAAGACTCAGTTCCAACGCCTTGGCGTCAGTATTCACTGCATAGTATTCAACACCTTCAATGGTCATTTTAACCATACGGTTCACCGTATTGCCGCCGGCACCGCCGACACCGAATACTTTGACCTTGGCGTTGTTGAGACTGGAATCGTCCATCACGATATGTGACGTTTCATTGTTTTCGAATTCACTCATAGTATATCTCCCTGATGATTGTGAGTGGTTGTTGTTAGAAATAGGTTTGAACAAAATCCTTGAATCTCTGAAAACCCTTTTTCATAGATACAGCGATTTGTTTGCCGGTTTCGCGCTTCTTGTTTTCGCGATGCTGACGGGCAGCATAATGCAAGAGGCCGATGCCTGTGGCATAAGAGGGGTTGCGGAAGGCTTCCTGAATGCCGCTCGTGCCCTTGGAATGTCCAATGCGTACCGGTTTTCCGAATACCTTGTCTGCTAATTCATCGATACCTTCCAAAGCACAGCATCCACCCGTAAGCACAATGCCGCCATTGATTAAGGTATCCATTTTATGTTTCTTGAGATCAGCAGCCAACAGCTTAAAGATTTCCTCGACGCGAGCGCTAATCACACGAGCCAAAAGCTTGCGAGAACACTGCACTTCGCCACGGTCACCCACTCCAGGAACCGGGAAAGTTTCATCTTCAATAAGGTTACTGATTTTGCAAGTTCCATACTTTTTCTTGATTTCCTCGGCCTTTGAGAGCGATATAGGCACCTTGAGGCACTTGCTAATATCGCTTGTAATACAATTACCGGCCAAATCAAGCGAAGCTGTGTAGCGAACAGATTCGCCCACAAAAACGGCGACATCTGCAGAACCGGCGCCAATATCCACAAGGGCGACACCCAATTCCTTTTCGTCATCGGTCAGCACAGCAAGAGCTGCAGCAAAAGGTTCCAACACAAAGTCAACGGCATGTAGACCAGCGCTACGTACGCACTTGTCCAAATTCTGGATGGCATTGGGTCGAGAGGTGACGACCTGAACATCCACACCCAAGCGGCGTCCGTTCATACCCTTCGGGTTCTTAATGCCCGGCTGGTCATCAAGTGTATATTCGCCCGGGAACACATGGATGATTGTGCCCGCGGATTCCGGAATGGTACTGGCTTGATTCTTGACGTTTTCAATATCCACGCCACGGACTTCCCCGGTAGGAAGCGTAATGAGTCCCTTGTAGTTAAAAGAAAGCACATGCTTGCCAGCAATGCCCACATAAACGTCATGAACATCGACTGAAGCCATGGATTCCAGCTGGCGAGCAGCCTTCTGAAGGTTTTCTACAACAGAATCCATTTCGTCAGCATTGGACAACGGAAGGTCTCCGCATTCCAAGACACGCACGGAATCGTCGTTGATGGCACCCATGAAAAGGTTGATTTTGGAAGCCCCGATATCGAGACCGAAAATCAAATTTTCTTTCTTTATTTCGTTTTGTCTATTTTCATCCATTGACACACCTCTTGTCAAAATTTCTTACATAAGCAAAACCGGCGTAACGCATGTCTACTTCACCGGCACAACGCATATCTTGCGGGAACCCCGCCTTTACAGATTCGTAAAGAGTGAACATGCCCTCGCCCCAGCTCACTTCCGGGAATAGGGTCTTGTGGCCCACATCTCTGAAGTAAACTTCGAACGCTTTGTCCGCTTCACTCCAAGAGACTTGAGAAACTTTTTCATATAGTTTTTTGTCGGAAGAACGCATTGCATACAAGAAAGCCGATATCGGTTTCATCTTGTCAATCGATTCCATATCAACTACCGGCAAATGCAAAGCCGTCGTCATCGAAAGTGGCATAACCATTCCACGTTCCGAATAAACGGTAGCCTTACCACCATCAAACACGGAAACCAACGGAGAAGCTTCTTTCAACTTGATTTCCATGGACGACGGGAAGTACTTGCGCACCGTCACCGAATGAATCAAAGGCATTTGAAGCAGGGCCTTTTCTACAGAATCCGCATTGACTTCAGACATCAACATACCCGGTTCGACTTGAGCGTTTTGCACTACATCTTCCCAAGAGAGCATACGGTTGCCCTCAATATCAATGTATTGCAGGTGCCTAAGTTCCATCGGGTTCAAACGTTGCAGGTAAAAACGGTTGCACCAAGCAGCCACGGCGACACCAATCAAAAGCACGCACAAAATCCAGCCACGACGCTTAAACCAGCGGAGTGTACCGCCGACGCCACGCTTCACCTTTTGCGCGCGCGCCTGCTTCCGCATTTCTTCGTTGTAACCGATTCGGCGGCCAAAGAATGTCGTCTTGGACTGACTCAAACGCATTCCTCCAAAATCTTGGTACCAAGTTTGTAGATGTTACCCGCCCCCATAAGCACAACAACATCGTTTTTACGAAGTTCTTGCTTCAATATCGGAAGCAAATTCATTTGGTCTCCCACAAAGCGAGCATTACGATGGCCTCGAGCAGAGGCGCTATCACTCACCAAGGCCCCGGTCACGCCTTCAATGGGGCGTTCACGAGCAGGGTAAATATCGGTAGCGAGGAGCACATCGCAGTTTGCGAAGGCCATACCAAAAGCCTCATGCTGATCACGGGTACGCGTAAACAAATGCGGCTGGAAAGCAACAATAATACGCTTGTCCGGGAATGCTTCGCGGAATCCGAGCAAAGTAGCGGTAGCTTCGGTCGGGTGGTGAGCGTAATCGTCAAACACCATCACACCATTCTTTTCGCCAATAAATTCAAAGCGACGGGTCACACCTTCAAAGTCGGCGCAAGCCTTGCGAGCAACGTCTGCAGAGATGCCTTCTTCAATAGCAAGAGCCACAGCAGCTGTCGCATTCAGAACATTGTGGCGTCCCGGGATTTTCAGCTTGAATTCACCCAAGCTTTCGCCATCGTTCAAAATTTCAAAAACCGGATATCCCTTTTCAAAACGCAAATTATCAATGCGATATTTGGCCTGACGGCTAAAACCATAAGTAATCAAAGGCTTGCGCACGCGGCTAAGGATTGCCTGCACATTGGCATCGTCAATGCAAAGAATGGCCTGACCATAGAACGGAATCTTGTTCACAAACTGAACAAAGGCCTCCTTAATTTCTTCGATATTTTCGTAGGTATCCAAATGATCGGCATCAATGTTCGTCACAATAGCCGAAGAAGGCATCATCGAGAGGAAACTGCGGTCAAACTCATCACTTTCAGCAATCAGGTAATCACCACGGCCCACTTTCGCGCCGCTGCCCTTGCCCTTCACAACGCCGCCCACAATAATCGTCGGGTCGAGTCCGGCTTCTTCCCAAATCTGGCCAACGATAGACGTGGTCGTCGTTTTGCCATGCGTACCACAAATGGCAAGCGTGTACTTAAGGCGCATAAGTTCGCCAAGCATTTCGGCACGACGAATCACCGGAATACGGCGATTGCGAGCTTCTACTAATTCCGGGTTATCATGCGGGATTGCAGAAGAATAAACCACAAGGTCAGCATTTTCAACGTTCTTTGCGTCGTGCTTTGGATCAACGCGAATGCCCAAATTTTTGAGATAGTCAATAACCTGGCCCTCACCCATATCGGAGCCAGTCACCTCAAAGTCATTTTCGTGCAATACTTCGGCAATGCCAGACATACCGGCGCCACCGATGCCCACAAAATGAAGGCGACGAACACGTTTGCAATCATTAATCTGCATTATGCATTTTCCTTTTCCATAATGGCCTTAGCAATTTGATCGGCAGCATCGGGCATTCCGAGGCCTCTTGCGGCAGCAGCCATCTTGTTCAATTTTTCTTCGTTAAACAACAAGGATTCAACCTTGTTCCACAAATCATTCGGATCGTCATCCAATTCCACGAGGCACGCACCAGCTTTTTCGACCACGCGCGCATTATGTTCCTGGTGATTGGCCGTAGCATGCGGGTAAGGAAGCAAAATAGAGGGTTTGCCAAAAGCCAATACTTCAGCAAGAGCCGAGGCACCAGCGCGGCTAATAATCAAATCAGCATGGTTCATGTAAGCATAAATGTTATTCAAGAAGCCACGTACGGCCACATTCGGCAAAGCGCCAAGGCGTTCATTAATGCCTTCCACATTCTTCACACCCACCTGCCAAACCACGTTCACATCATTGCGTGCGGTAATGGCCTTAATGCTTTCTTCAATTTTATTATTAATGCCCACGGCCCCCTGTGAACCACCCACAATAAACACAGCCTTTTTACCTTCGGCGAATTCTTCAGGGCGTTTGAGTTCATCGGATTTAGGAAGTTCTCGAACTGGGTTGCCAAACACGCGCGTTTTTTCAATCGGGAATCCCTGAGCAGCGGCTTCCGAGGTTACAAAAATTGTTTTTGCGTAACGGGCACCCACCTTATTCGCAATACCGGCAACAGCATTTTGTTCCTGCAAGTAAACAGGAATTCCAAGACGGCCAGCGGCAAGCACAATCGGAAGCGAAACATAACCACCCGTAGCTACCACCACGTCCGGATTCACACGCTTAATCACGCTCTTAGCACGCACGAGCGACTTCGAAAGCTTAAACGGCAAAGCCAAATTTTTGAGGAACGGACCACGGTGAAGCGGTTCTGCGGTAATATATTCATATGGCCAGTTAGAAGCCACCAGGCGTTCTTCCATAGAGTCCTTACGGCCAGCGAACGTAATGTCCGTGACACCCATCTTTTTGAGGCTTTCGGCAATAGCTACTGCCGGGAAAATGTGGCCACCCGTGCCACCGCAAACAAACAGGAACTTTTTCATGTTTCAGTCCTCGTAAAATCAAAATCACTAAACGTATGCGCGGCAGTATTGTCGGTGCTGCTCATGTACGGTTCCACAATATTCTTGCCTGTACCGGACTTAGAGATATTCAGCAAAATGCCAACAAACAGAGCCGAGAAAATCAAATTTGTTCCACCAAAGCTGAGGAACGGAAGCGGCTGCCCCGTCGTTGGGAAAAGCCCCGTACTCACGCTCACGTGCACCAAGAAATTCAGGAACAGAGAAATTGTCAAGGCAACAGCCATATATTTTCCAAAACGGGTCGAAGAATTTCGGGCAATTTCAAAGCCTTCGTAAAACAAGCATCCAAAAAGCACCAAAATAAAGGATGTTCCCAAAAATCCGGCTTCTTCGCCAAGTACCGCATAAACCACGTCCTTGTGGGCTTCGGGCAAATAACCGAGTTTTTGCATTCCCATACCAACACCCGTTCCAAAGAACCCACCATTGCCAAGCGCTTCCAAAGCGCGTTCTCCCTGCATAGCAGAGTTCTGATTCGCCGTTGGATCCAAGAATGCCGCAATTCTTTTGGATGTGTGAGATTTAATGAGCAAAACCATAACGCCCACAACAGCACTTGCACCAATCGCAGGTAACAAATACTTAGCACGGGCGCCAGCAACCATCAAAACCGAAAGCGTTATACCCGCAAACAAAATGAGCATCGAGAAGTTCGGTTGCAAAGCCAAAAGAATGGCCGAAATCATAAACGGCACGCAGGGCTGAATTAAACTGCACTTGAGCGTTTTAATTTCGGAACCAGCCTCCGAAAGCTTTGTGCAAACCATCGTAATAAGGCCAAGTTTTAGGATTTCGGAAGGTTGAATGCCCCAAATCCAACGACTGGCACCTTTCACATCACCACCTGCCACAATGGCTGCAATCGTCAAAATGCAACCGACACCAAAGATTACACGGGCACCCTTTTTCCACACAGAATAATCCACCTTGACCGCGACAAACATTGCCGCGAGCGCAATCACCACCTTCATGCAATGAGCCTTCAGGTAGTATTCCGGCGTAAGTCCAAGCTTCAACGCATGTGTCGTTGAAGCCGTGTAAACCACAGCACAGCCAACACACATCAACACGAGTGTCGAGAGCATCAACAGCTTGTTTACGCCGGTCTTTGTGGAAATGTTACCCATATTAATTCTTATGCCTTAAGTACCGGAGTGAGTTTTACGAGCGCATCAACAACCTGTTCCATATGCATTCCGCGGCTACCCTTCACCAAAAGCACGTCACCTTCGGCAACAGTACCCTTGAGGAACTCAATGATGTCTTCCACAGAATCAAAATGGAATACAGCCTTCATTCCCTTGGACTTGGCGCCCTTCACATAATTACGGGCATCCTTACCAACGGTCAAAAGCAGGTCAAAATTCATTTCGGGAACCATCGCACCAATTTGCGTATGCAAGTTGGCACTTTCCTTGCCAAGTTCCAACATATCGCCAAGAACAGCTATACGCTTGCCCGTAGCCTTCATATTGCCAATCGTCTGCAAGGCCATTTTGGTCGAAGACGGATTTGCATTGTAACAGTCCGAAACAATCTTGAAACCATTCGCCTTCTTGAATTCCATGCGCATATTGGTAGCATGGTAAGACTTCAGAGCCTTCGCAATATCGGACTTGCTCACGCCAAAGGTTTCGCCAACGGCAATAGCGGCAAGAGCGTCATAAAGGTTGTGAATACCTTGCACATTCAATTCAAACTTGGTACGGCCAATGTAGAAGCTAGCACAGGCATTTTCGTTCCAAGTGAGCTTTTCGGGGCGAACCACACCACGGTTCACACCAAAAGTCAAAACCTTCATATTCCTGGTGGCTCTCACCTTGCAAAGGCGCGGGTCATCGGCGTTCACAATCAGGGTACCGCCCATCTTAAGGCCATCCTTGATGGTAATCTTTTCGCGGAATACGCCATCATAGTCAATGAGACGTTCCAAGTGACTTGCGCCAATGTTCGTAATCACGGCCACATCCGGCTCCACAGCCATAGAGAGCGGGTGAATTTCGTTCGGACCACTCGTACCCATTTCGACCACGGCTGCTTCGTTGCTATGCTTGAGCTGGAAAAGCGTCATCGGGACACCAATATGGTTGTTGAAGTTGCCCTGCGTAGCGTGGGTATTGTACTTCATCGAAAGTACAGCCTTAGTCATTTCCTTCGTTGTCGTTTTGCCGTTACTACCGGTAATAGCGACCTTCTTCACCTTGAAGCGACGCTGGTAATCGCGAGCAAGTTTGAGCAAAGCCTTGGTAGTGTCATCCACCGGGGCATACATTTTGAAGGTATTCTGTTCTACGGCTTCTTGGTTTACTACGCTCATCAGAGCTCCTTCGTTTTCCATTTGGGTTACAAACTGGTGGGCGTCAAAACGAGCGCCCTTAATTGGCCAAAACACAACACCCTTGGCCTTTTCGCGGGAATCCATGCAAAGATTCACCTTGCGCTTTAGAGTGCGCGCGTTCACCCCGACCGCTTCGGTCTCGAGGCTTGCGAGCATCTCTGCAATTGTCATATCAAGCTTTAGCATTTTTCCATTGCCTTCACCGCTTCTTCACGGTCGTCAAAATGATGTTTCGTCTTGCCGACGATTTGGTAGTCCTCATGACCCTTTCCGGCAATCACCAGCCAGTCGCCATCTTGCAAAGCGGCACAAGCGCGGGCAATCGCTTCGGCACGATCTTCAACTACCTCAAACTTTTTAGTGGTCATACCGGCACGCACATCGGAAATAATGTCCGACGGATTTTCGGTGCGAGGATTATCGCTCGTGAGCCAAGCCTTGTCGGCAAGCATTTCGGCGATATGCCCCATAATGGGTCGCTTGGTCCTATCGCGGTCACCACCGCAACCAAATACAACGCTCAAGGCTCCACGGCAAAGACTACGAGCAGTATTTAACACTCGTTCCAAAGCATCGGGCGTATGGGCGTAATCCACAATCACATGCTTGCCATTCTTATTCCAGACCTTTTCAAAACGACCAGGAACACGTACGCTAGCGAGAGCCGCACGCATGGCAAGCTCCGAAACGCCAATGGCATTTGCCCAAGCAAGTACCAGCAAAACATTATCAACATTAAAATCACCACAAAGAGGTGTTTCAAACTTTTCGGAAGCAATCATCGGAAGTTTGAATTCCAAACCATCCTCGGTGTTCTTCACTTCACCTTCGGGCTTCACAAAAGCCTTAGCCTTACCCAAGCGTGACACGGCAACACTCTTCACCGTGAGGTCATTAAACAACTTTTCGCCATGGACGTCGTCAATATTGATTATAGCAACGCCATCGCTTGCCAAATACTTGGTGAACAAGAGTTTTTTCGCTTCAAAGTAGGCATCCATCGTCTTGTGATAATCCAGATGGTCCTGCGTGAGGTTACTGAACAAACCACTCTTAAAAGAAATTCCCGCCACACGGCCCTGGTGCAGGGAGTGACTAGAAGTTTCCATCACAAGATCAGTGCAGCCGGCATTCACAGCCTTTGCCGCAAAGGCAAACAAATCCAAAAGACCCGGAGTCGTGAGAGTCGCCGGCACTGCACTTGAACCGATTTTATTCATAATCGTCCCCAAGAGAGCAACCTTGTGGCCAGCCGACTCAAGCATGGCGTTCATCAAAAAAGCGCTTGTCGTTTTGCCGTTCGTTCCTGTCACAGCGTGGCAAGTCAACTTTGCAAACGGATCCTTGTAGAAGATTTTGGCGGCTTCCAAACGTGCAGCCCTTACATCTGCCACCTGAATCCACTTCGCCGTCAATCCTTCGGGAGCAGGCTCCTCACCCACAACAGCGACAGCACCCGCAGCTACGGCATTACGAGCGTATTCCTCATACCCAGCGGCAGGAATGGAGAAAAACAGATTACCCGGTTTTACGCGGCGAGAATCGTCACAAAGCCCAGTCACGGACAACTTTTGCATCAAGCCTTCCGAAATCATTAGCCTTTCTCCTTTAAAGTGAGTTTGCAGATGGTACCCTTACGAATTGCTTCATCGGCCTTCGGGTCTTGAGCCACAACGCGGCCCTTGCCCTCATATTCCACATTCATGCGGATGTTGCCCATCACTTCAAAAGCATCCCTCAAAGAGAGTCCCTTCAAGTTCGGCATCTTTGTAGCGACCGCTTCACCAAGCGCAAGCACCACACCCACAGAATCCAACATATCATTGCGCTGGGAAATTACGCGATCCCCCTCTCCCTGGAGTGTTATCGGGCAATTTCTATCGCTTGCAAGTTTCTGGGCGGCTTTCAAAGTCATACCCATAAAGTCTACGTCACACGGATTCTTAGCAGGCACACTGGCGAGATTGTAAGAAACCGGCGAAAGTTCCGGATGGTAGTAAATGCCTTCCATAATGCGGCGGAATATCGGACCTGCCGTCACACCGCCAGCATGCACGCCTTGCGGATCATCAACCAGCACCATACACACAAAGCGGGCATTCTCAACCGGAGCGAGTCCAATGAACGAGGAAACCTGATGATCGCGGTCATATTTGCCAAGTTCCTGACTGTATTTTTCAGCTGTTCCCGTTTTGCCGCCAAAAATGACATCGTTCAGCTTTTTAGAAGCCACCCTCTTGGCCGTACCGCTATTGACCACACGGTTGAGCATAGCACGAATCTTAGCAGCAGTCTGTTCGCTAATCACGCGACGCACCTGCACCGGTTCCTTTTTCTCAACCAGGTTGCCATTGGCATCGCGCCATTCTTTAACAATCATCGGTTCCATGAGCTTTCCGCCATTCGCCACAGCAGAGTAAGCCATCACCATTTGAATCGGCGTCACCATGACAGCGTGACCAAAGCCCATATTCTTGAGGTCACTGCCGCTATTGCTTGCAAGCGTATAAGGATCCTTCAGATTTCCAGACTCTTCGCCATAGAAAGCATCGGAGGTTTTCATTCCAAGGCCATAGTGGCTTGCCATTTGGTAAAGTTTTTGAGCACCGACTTCATCGGCAATCTTCGCAAACACAATATTAGACGACTGCACCATGGCTTCGCTCATGTTCATATCGCCGTACTCATGCGTATCGCGAATCGGATTCGCTCTCGAGTTCCACTTCCAGGAACGACCTTCGTTCGGGTAAACCTTATTGGTATCAACGATTCCGTTTTCAAGAGCCGCAGACGCGGTAATTACTTTGAAAATTGAACCAGGTTCAAAGGACATTGCCACAATGTCATTCTTGGACATGCGCCCAATGCCCTGCGTTTTGGAATTCGGATCAAACGTCGGGTAGCTCGCCATAGCAAGAATTTCGCCAGTATACGGGTCCACCACCACGGCGCTCGCGCTCTTGGCGCTAAACTCGGCGACACCATCTTTCAAAGCCTTCTCGACGATTTCCTGCATATTCTTGTCAATCGTCAAAACCAAATTCTTGCCAGGTTCAGCAGCGGCCACATCTTCACTACGGCTGTAGATTTCGCGGTGGCGCACATCCTGCACACTCACACGGAAACCTTCCACACCCGTCAAACGAGAATCGAACACACGTTCAATGCCCATATTGCCATGACCGTTAAAGTCAAGTTTTCCAATAATCTGGCTCGCAAGTTTACCCTGCAAAAAAATACGGCTATAATCCAGGACCTTATTTGCCGTATCACGAAGATTATCGGCCAGAACCACACCATTGCGATCCATGATCTGACCGCGTTCGGCATAAATATTCTTGGAGCGCATCACCATGTCCTTTGTTTTAGATTGGTATGCACTTCGGTTCAAAACCTGAATATTAAAAGTCTGCAACAAGAGGACGGCGACAAGGCTCATCACAAGCCACTTGATAAAGGCGAGAGGTTCTAATCTGAACTTATTCATTAGAGCCTCCCTGCACCTTGACCTTTACAGGAATCGTATTCAAGCCCAATTCGGCCTGTTCAGCAAAATCTGAAAGATTTTCTAACGAAGAGAGCTGGTTAATCTTCAATTCCAGCAGCATGGCTTCACGCTGCAAGAACGTCACCTGTTCCGCAAGCTTGTGCTGCGTTTCGTACAAGTTATTCAAACGGTTTTGCAAGTAAAGCGGGGTCATGCAGAACAACACGAGCGCAATAAGCACGAACAAGACAATCTTAAAGATAGACCTGTTGCTGGTAGGCACGAGTATTTTCTTAGTATCGCTCATACGCGCTCGTACACCCTCAGCTTTGCAGAACGTGCCCGACTGTTCTTGTTGATTTCGTCAGCCGAGGGCAAAATCGGCTTACGGTTGACCTTCTTTAAGCGCTGGTGGTTGCCGCCGCACATGCATACCGGCAAGTTTTCCGGGCAAATGCAGGCCTTTTCGAATTCAGCGCAAGTATCCTTCACGCAGCGGTCTTCCACGCTGTGGTAACTCATAACCACCAAACGGCCGCCCACCTTGAGGCAGTCCACCGCGGCACGCAAACTCGTCTCAATCTGGGCGAGTTCGCCATTCACTTCCATGCGAATCGCCTGGAACACGCGAGCCAAAAGACCATTTGCTTCACGGCGCTTGTCGGGGAACACAGCCTCCACCACAGTCTTCATATCGCTCGGGAGGATTTCGCGATTTTCTTCGGCGCACCCAGCAGCAAGTTCCACGATGCGGCTTGCAAGCTTAAAAGCGCGATCCATGTCAGCATTCCTGCGAAGCGCATCTGCCAAATCATCGGCATCCACCTTGCGGAGCCATTCCTGAGCGCTAACGCCTTCGCGGCGATCCATGCGCAAATCCAGAGGATTGTTCCCCACAAAAGTAAAGCCGCGGCTAGAATCATCTACCTGATGGCTGCTGATTCCCAAATCATAAAGGATTCCATCTACGGAACCAGCCTCAATTTCATTGCCGAGTTCTGCAAACGGAACCGGATGCACAACAAACTTGGGAGCACGTTCAGCAGGAATCGAAGCAAGACGTTTTGTCGCAAAAGCCACGGCTTCTTCGTCGCGGTCAAAGGCATGCAACGTTCCCGTCGCATCCAGTTTATTCGAAATCGCATAAGAATGACCTCCACCGCCAAGCGTGCAATCCACAAAGACGCCGCTTTTCATAGCAGGTTCATTCAGGCGCAAACCTTCAAGACATTCGCAAAGCATCACCGGATCGTGATAGAATACACCACCCTCGACTCCGGCCGTCGCCGCGGCAGAGTGTTCTGCGCGGGCCGCATTCAAAATTTCATTTGTATTTAATTCAACCTGGCGAAGATCAGCGTTTGCCATCCGATTCCTCCGTCAAGCTTTCTCCGTAGTATGCGGCATCAAATGCAGCAATCGCATCACTTGTCTGTAATCCATACAAACTATTGTAGCGATCCGGATTCCATAATTCGAGAGTCTTTCCACGCGATTGCACATAAAGGACTTCGTCCTTAAGGCCTGCGTACTCCATCAATTTCTTAGGGAGTAAAATGCGGTTTTGACCATCCAGCTCAACGCTCGCTGGCCAAAGACTTCTCCGAACTAGGTCGGCTTGACGGCGGTCGGACCTCAGGTCCAGGTCCGCCATGAATTTCTCGAATTCCGAAAGGACGTACAACCGGAGGGTCTGGTCCGGTCCGCGAGTAATCACGAACTCAGTCCCATCCTCAGTCGACAATTCACGACGGAATTCCCTAGGGAAGGAGGTCCTTCCCTTTCCATCAATTGCCGTTTGGGCTTGTCCTATGAAAGAAGTGAAATTCATACTATTTGACACATTTTACCACAACACATGATAAATTTACCACTTTCATCCACTTTGTGCAAGTGATTTCTTACAAAAACCATACTAGATATGGCTATTCGGCCTTTTTCAGTACACATGAGAGCAGCAACAAAAAACGCCGGTGTGAGCAACGTCACATCGGCGCATTGTAATTTTGGGTTCTACACCCACTCAATAAAACATTATGCAGGACTCACAATTTGCTCCGGGGGCTCCCGGATTTCCAAAACGTCTTTCCGGATTCGGGCAGTGCTGTTCAGAGCCATCCGGCATCACCCAAATTTCGTCTTTAAAAAAAACGCATCCGGTGCGTCCATTTTCGTCATTGCTACCGGCGCGTCCATTTTCGTCATTGCTACCGGCGCGTTCATTAATACCAAACATCATTGATTGACGATTAAAAAACAGACTTCCTTCGGAGCGTATTTTTTTTGATCGTAGCACAGAGCGCAATTCAGCAAGCGTCACATCGTCTACACTATAGTAAGTACGCAACGATTCCGCACATTCCAAAAATACAGGCAAGTTCCATTTTATGCGAGCAATCCCAGCGGATTCCGCCCATGCAAGAATTTCACATGCCTGCGGAAGCAATTTTCTGTGAAGCATCACCTGGAGCGACACTGTTGCCGCGCTTTTTTTTTCAGTGCTTCCGACACCATTTTTAAGACCGTTCACAACTTCAAGCAAACGCACCACGTTCGCTTTCCACTTTTCAAATGTAAGCCCGGGCATCATCTCGCGAACAACATCCTCCGAGAATCCCATGCAGCTCACCTTGATATCGCTGCAGGCGCACACCAGTTTCGACAGACCCTCGCAAGTTCCCCAAACTCCAGGGAAAGACCCGTTCGTCGTAAGGTTCAAGGGAATCCCTAACGCAAAGCTATAATCCAAAAGTTCCGAGAATTCAGAATAAAGTAACGGTTCACCCATCGTACTCGGGATAATTTCCTTGAGCGCCCCCGCATATTTATCAATGGCTGATTTTGCCACGTTCCACGGCATTTCGCCTTTACCATACGCAAAGCCCCGCTGGTTCAAAAAACACAGCGGGCAACGCAGGTTGCACACGTCCGGATTGGTAACGAGTGTCAGGCGCCGGACCACGACTAACCCGCAGTCTCCCGTACACCGCGCAAATACTTGATGGCGGCAAGTCCAGCAATGGCACCCTCGCCCACAGCAACCGCCACCTGCAAAGTACCTCCAGTACAATCACCCGCAGCAAAGAGTCCGGGCACCGTCGTCATAAAGTCACTATCCAAAACTGCGGATCCGTTTTCAAACGCAGCTCCGGCCTTTCGCGCCAAGTCCATGGCACTAGCGCTACCAAGCGCAACAAAGAGTCCATCAATTCTAGCCTCAGAACCATCCTCAAACTGAACACCCTCAAGTGCGCTCGTTCCGACCAAAGCCTTGAGCGGGCGTTTTTCTATCTTCACCGTTTCAGGGAAATTCGCAGTCAATTCGGCACCATTCGTCAAGAGCGTTACGCTCCCCACCACCGGCAACAGTTCATTGCATTCATGCAAGGCATATTCACCAGAGCCTAGCACGGCGACGTTCTTTCCGCGATAAAAGAACGCATCGCACACAGCGCAATAACTCACGCCGTGACCTTCCATCTCGGCCATTCCCGGCAAGGGCTGCTTTTTGCGAGCTGAACCCGTCGCCATAATACAGGCGCGACCGCGATACTCGCCCTTGAGCCCAGTCGCTACGAATTCCTTGCCATCAAAGAATAAATCCGTGAGCTCATCGTCCATGATTTTCGCCCCGAGCGCAAGCGCCTGCTTTTTACCCGTCTCGGCAAGTTCCACACCCGTCATAGGCTTTTCCAAACCATAATAATTCTCAATCAAATGCGCCTTTTCGAGTGCACCAACGTCTTTTCCAACCAGCAACACATCTAATTTACTGCGCAATGCATAAAGCGCCGCCGAAATTCCTGCTGGACCATAGCCAATAATCAATACATCTGCCATAAAAGCCTCCGCATTAAAGATACGAAATTATTTATTTTAATGGCAACATCAAGGAAATTTGCTTATGCAACGACATACCCCTAGAGACCTTTTCGTTGAAGTCGGATACGGTCCGAACTTCGCCGACCAACTTATCCAGAACGCTTACAGCAAGCTTTTTGAAGGGGACCCTATTGACGAGCGCATCTGCTTCCAGGCAGGCACCGACATGGCCTACATTATCGACATTGGCCATGACGACATTCGTTCCGAAGGCATGAGCTACGGTATGTTCATTACCGCCCTCACCGGCCACGAAGAGCTCTTTTGCAAACTCTGGAAATTCGCCAAGCGCTACCTGCGCAACAACGATGGTCCGCACAAGGGATTCTACTCATGGCAAGTTTCAACTACCGACTTTACTATGATGGACCCGGGCGCCGCCCCCGATGGCGAAGAATACATCGCTGCAGCGCTCCTCATTGCCGCAAAGAAATTCAATCGCGACGACCTTAAGCAAGAAGCCATTGAACTCATCAACTGCATGATGGACAAACCCGTGAACGAACTCGTGGGTCCCATGATTGACCCCGTGCAGAAACTCATTAAATTCTCTCCGGTCCTTGGCAACGACTTTACCGACCCAAGCTACCACACGTTCGCCTTCTACCGCGCCTACGCCGAAGCAACCGGCGACAATCGCTGGAACGAAGTTGTCGAAAAGAGTTTGGAATTCATTCAAAAGGCAGCCCATCCGGTTACCGGTCTCTGTGGCGACTACAGTGAATACGACGGCACCCCAAAAGCCATGCCGTGGTTCCCCGAAAGCAACTGCTTTAGCGGAGACGCCTGGCGCGTAGCCTTGAACCTGAGCGTCGATTACGCCCTCTTCCGCGGAAACGAATGCGAAAAGGATATTTGCAAGCGCATTCTCAACTTCTTCGAGAACCGCCGTCCGTACCTCTCGGACTACGCCACCGACGGGACCCCATACCCGCGCAAAGGCCGTAACGCGACCCCGGGTATTATCGCCATGAACGCAGCCGCATGTCAGGTTCTCGACCCCGGGGATCCACTCATGAATCACTTTATCAAGGACTTGGCCGCACTCTCCGTGCCGTACCGTTTTTGGCGCTACTACGATGGAATGCTCTACATGATAGGCATTCTCGCAACCGCCGGAAAACTTGAATTTTAAGACCTTGTCTTTCTTTAAAATTTTGGCTTATGTGTCAAAAGGATACCTGAAAACAGGTATCTTTTCCATTAAGTGT
>JAKSIM010000014.1 GCA_024398845.1 Fibrobacter sp.
AAAAGTCCTCGTCCAGCTCGGTGAAGGCTTCATCCAGTTCTGTAGCGTCGTCCAGTTCTAAGGAAGTTTCGTCTAGTTCCGAAAAATCCTCGTCCAGCTCGGTGAAGGCTTCATCCAGTTCTGTAGCGTCGTCCAGCTCTGAGGAAGTTTCGTCTAGCTCCGAAGAATCCTCATCAAGCTCGGTGGAGGTTTCTTCCAGTTCTGTAGCATCGTCCAGCTCTGAAGAGGTTTCGTCAAGCTCCGAAGAAACCTCGTCAAGTTCAGAGGATATTTCTTACGGTTCTGATGAATCGTCTAGTTCTGAGGAATCATCCAGTTCTGAGGAAGAATCGTCTTCTAGCTCGGAAGAGACTTCTTCAAGTACAGAGGACCTTTCTTCTGCTTCCGAAGAATCGTCGTCCAGTTTTGAAGAGTCTTCTTCCAGCCAAATTACGACGGCAGATTCGTAGAATTTTCAAGAAGACTTGCGTAAAGACTCTTGAGACCGTTTCACTTAGGTGTTAAACGCTATAAACGGGTATTTTTTTCCAAAATTATTGGGTGTGGTGAACGTCTTTTTTGTATTTTTGGGCGGTATTTTGAATTTTTTTGCTTCTATAGGTAGGTTTACTCTGCGCAATCGTTTGATTTTTTTATTGCTTGCTTTGATAGGATTCTCTCAGGCACAGCTTCTGGATATGTCCGAAATGTCCCAGAATTACATGGCCGAAAATACAATCCATAAGGTCAAAGTTGAAGGTAATCACAATATGGACCAGCGTTCAGTGCTGAGCCGTATTGGTATTCGTGATGGTCAAAGTTACACTCCCTCGGCTCTTACCGATAAGGTTCAAAATGCGGTAACGAGCCTCTATGAGTCCGGTCTTTTTGATGATGTTACGGCGTGGGTCGATTACCTGGACGAGGGAAACGAGGTGGACCTTATCTTTAAGATTAAGGAACTTCCTGCTTTGGATACCGCCGTTTTGGATGGCTGCGATGACATCTCCGAAGATGACTTGCGCCTCAAGTTGCGTATGATTCCTGGCCAGGTGTATAGCAAGAGTCAGTTGGAACGCGATCGTCAGGCCTTGTTGGAACATTATCGTTCCGAAGGGTATTTGCTTGCCGAAGTCGGTTATCGCGAAGAAGCCGTCGACGAAAACCAGAACAAGGTGACTTTTATTATTCGTGAAGGCGAGAAGGTGAAGATTCGCAACTTCGTCATCAAGGGAAACGATCACGTTCCTGCCGAAGATATCAAGGACCACATGCTCTCGAAGCAGGACCAGTGGTGGGGTGGCGGTGAGTTCAAGGAAAACGTTTTTGAGGCGGACCGCGATACGGTGTTGAACGCCATTCGTCATTTTGGCTTCTTGGATGCAGAATTGACGGAGTACTACGTTGAATATCTGCCTGACTCTACATGTTTGTTCTACCTTGGCCGCATGGTTCCGGTTGGAAACGACCTGAAGGTCCTTTATGACCAGTTGAACCTCGCGATGAGCGATTCCGTGACCGCGTTGCATAAAATGGCGGGCAAGCCCACTATGGAAGTGACGCATTATTTCCGCAATGAACGCAATGGCGCTCATGGTTATGTGTCCCGTCCGCTTCCCCAGGTCAAGGATGAAGAAGATGCTCTTAAAATGTTGAACGACATTATTCGCTATGAACGTTCCCGCAAGGAATGGCTCAAGATTGTCGAAGGTCGCAAGTTCAATAACCCCAAGATTTACGAACTCAGGAAAAAGAAGAAGCTCTCGCACTACGAAGAAAAGCTGCTTGTTCGTTACATGATCGAGGATATGTTCCCGGCCTTGAACAAGTACGATGAAATCAAGACTTCTAGTGAAGTGGCTATTCATATTTCGATGAACGAAGGTCGCCGTTACTATATGGGCGGTTTGCACTTCTCGGGTAACGAGGTTCTAAACGACAAGATTCTTGATTATGCGTTCCGCCTTGATAGCGGTGAGGTTTTTGACCAGTACGTTTACGAATCTTCTAAAAAGGCTCTCCTTGATTCTTACCGTGAAGATGGTTACCTGTTTGCCCAGTTTGATGAAGAACGTACCTTTACAAACGATTCCATTGTGAACTTGACTTACCGCATGCGTGAAGGATTGCCGGCAAGCATCCACAAGGTCCACATTCACGGAAATACCAAGACCAACGAAAAAGTTATCCGTCGTGAAGTTCGTTTGTATCCGGGTGATACCTATCGCCAGTCTGCTTTGGAACGTAGCTTCCGCGAGATTATGCAACTCAACTACTTTGACATGGTCGTTCCCGACATTAAGGTTGTGGGCGAACAGGAAGTGGATTTGGACTTTGCTGTGCAAGAAAAGGAAGCAGGTACAGGTACGTTTAGCCTTGGCGTTTCTTATAGCCAGAGCGATGGACTTGTGGGTACGGCCAGTGTATCTATCCCGAACTGCTGTATGGGCGATGGTCAGGCAGCAACACTTAGCTTGGAATATGGCGAGGACAAGAAGGGGGCTAGCGTTAGCTTTACAGAACCTTGGTTTATGGACAAGCCTATTACCTTGGGTGCGAACCTCCTTTATAGTTGGTGGAATGAGGAACAATATGGTGACCCGAACATTACCCGATATGGTGGTAGCGTATTTATGGGCAAACGCCTCAAGTGGCCTGATGACTACTTCTATGGTCAAGTGAGCTACAGCTGGCTCATGAACAAACAGGGTGACAATATTGATGGTAGCTATGTGCTTTACACGGGTATCGAATCGGCTGTTGGATTTAAACTGATTCGCGATGATAAGAATTTGCCGATGTTCCCGACAGAGGGCTCTCGTTATGTTCTTGGCGTGGAAGTGGCCGATAATTTCTTGTTCAGCGACTTTGAATTCATAAAGACCGATATCTCTATTAAGTGGTGGTTCCCGCTGTTCCGTGACCGTTTAACCTTGGCTTTGACTAATGAATATGGCGTTATTTTTGGCGATAAGCTGGAATATCGTAATTTGTTCAAAATGGGTGGCGTGATGGGCTATGAAGGTTTGATGCGCGGCTATTCGTCGGGTTCTTTGGGCTACGGACGATTGGGACGCAGTTACCAGTATGTTGGCGCCGAAATTCAGTTGGGTCTCGTCCCGCAAACATTCTACCTGTTGCCGTTCTTCTTTGATGCCGGTAACGTATTTGGCGATCGCTATAATCCGAATTCCAAGGTGTCTAAACCAAGTCGAAGCCCGCTTAATGAATGGGATCCGACAAACTTCAAAAAGGATATTGGCTTTGGCTTCCGTGTGGTTGTGCCGATGCTTGGTATTATTGGCTTTGACTTTGCTTGGCCTTTGGATGTTGGTGAATCGTATAACGGCTTGCAACACACCGAAGTTGGTGACATGGAATTCAACTTTGTCATTGGTCAGGGATTCTAAGGATCATAGGAGGCTCTATGTTTCGTAAACTGGTAATTCTGCTTTTGATGGTGTTTGCTTGTGCAAGCTTCGCCGAAGATGGTCTTCGCATTGCGCATGTGGATTCCAAGCTGATATTTGATGGCTACAAGGGCACCAAAAAAGCACAGGAAGAATATGACCGCCAGGTGGCTAAGTGGGAACAGCAGGGTAACTTGCTGCAAAAGGAACTGGCTGCCATCAAAGAAAAAATTGATAAGCAGATGTTGATGCTTAGCGATGAAAAGAAACGTGAACTTGAGGCCGAGTACAATAAAAAGGATACGGAACTCAAGAACTTCATTGATCGCGTTTATGGCCGCAAAGGCGAACTCATCAGCGAAAACGAAAAGGTGAGTGCTCCGATTATCCAGCTCATTCGCAAAGCCATCAACGAAATTGCCCTGCAGGAAGGCTATGACATGGTGGTCGACCGCGCAACGGGTGCCGTGGTGTTCTGGAAAAAGGAAAACGACTTGACCAACAAGGTGCTCGATTACCTGAATAACCGCTAAGTCCAACGTGAAATTTGTTGCCTGCGGAAATAAAACCGCAGGCTTTTTTTATATTAGATGAAACGTTTGCGCTGAAACCTTGAAAGGAATGCCGCCCCTAACCACTAACCACTTGAAAGTAAACAGTAAGCAGTAAACAGGATTTATAATGGCGGCTACGCCGCCCACTAACCACCAACCACTAACCACCAACCACTTGATAGTAAGCAGTAAACAGGATTTATAATGGCGGCTACGCCGCCCACTAACCACCAACCACTAACCACTAAAATAATATGGCCGAACAGAATAAAGCAGAAAAATTCGTTTTCTACATGTACAAGATGACCAAGTCCTATCCGCCGAACAAGGAAGTGCTGAAGGATATTTCCTTAAGCTTCTACTATGGCGCGAAGATTGGTATTATCGGCCAGAACGGTGCCGGTAAGTCGACGCTCCTCCGCATCATGGCGGGCATCGACAAGGAATTCCAGGGCGAAGCCTGGATTGAACCGGGCCGCACCGCGGGCTATTTGCCGCAGGAACCGCAGCTGGACCCGAACCTCACCGTGAAGGAAAACGTGATGCAGGCCGTCGCTAAAAAGCAGGCTGTGCTGGACCGCTTCAACGAGATTTCCATGAAGTTCGCGGAACCCATGGAAGACGACGAGATGAACAAACTCTTGGACGAACAGGCGAAGCTCCAGGACATCATCGACGCGCAGGATTTGTGGAGCCTCGACCGCAACATCGAAATCGCGATGGACGCTCTCCGCTGCCCGCCGGGCGACTGGCCGGTGACGAACTTGAGCGGTGGTGAAAAGCGCCGCGTGGCCCTTTGCCGTTTGCTCTTGGAAGAACCGGATTTGCTGTTGCTCGACGAACCGACGAACCACCTGGATGCGGAAACCGTCGCATGGCTCGAACGCCACCTGCGCGAATACAAGGGCTCCGTGATTCTCGTGACCCATGACCGTTACTTCCTCGATAACGTCACGAACTGGATTCTGGAAATCGACCGCGGTCGCGGCATTCCTTGGGAAGGCAATTACGCCCAGTGGCTCGACCAGAAACTCGAACGCATGAAGAACGAAGAGAAGGGCGAATCCGACCGCCAGAAGCGCCTTGCCCGCGAACAGGAATGGGTGAAGGCTTCTCCGAAGGCTCGTCAGGCCAAGAGCAAGGCCCGTTTGAAGGCTTACGAAGACTTGCTTGCCGAAGATTCTCGCGAACAAATTAAGGTCGCCCAGATTCACATTGCAAACGGCAACCGCTTGGGCGACATCGTGATTCAGGCGGAACATTTGCAGAAGTCCTTTGGCGAAAAGGTGCTGTTCGATGACATGAACTTCAGCCTGCCGCGTTCCGGCATCGTGGGCATCATTGGCCCGAACGGTGCGGGTAAGACTACTTTGTTCAAAATGATTACCGGCTCGGAAAAACCGGATGGCGGTACCTTGAAGATTGGCGAAACCGTCCAGATTATCAGCATGGAACAGGGTCGCGAAAGCCTTGACGATTCGAAGACCGTGTGGGAATCCATCACGGGCGGAAACGACGAAATCATGATTGGCGACAAGAAGATGAACGGCCGCGCTTATTGCGGACTCTTCAACTTTACGGGTGCCGCCCAGCAGAAGAAGCTTTCGCAGCTTTCCGGTGGTGAACGCAACCGCGTGCTCATGGCGAAGAACCTGCAGCAACCGGGCAACCTGTTGTTCCTTGACGAACCGACCAACGACTTGGACATTGAAACGTTGCAGGCTTTGGAACAGGCTATCCTCAAGTTCGCTGGCTGCGCCGTGATCATCTCGCATGACCGCTGGTTCCTGGACCGCATCGCGACCCACATTCTCGCTTACGAAGGCGATTCCAAGGTCGTGTGGTTCGAAGGCAACTGGAGCGAATACGAAGCCGACCGCAGAAAGCGCCTTGGCGAAGACGCCGACAATCCGAAGCCCATCAAGTACAAGACGCTTACGCGCAACTAAGTTGCGCGAGGGTCGCTGCAGTTCACTTTGTGAACTTGCGCTTTGAGGTGTGAGTAATATAATGGCGCCCGACCATTCATTTGGGGCGCCTTTTTTTGTTCATTTTGAACGCTGTATTGAATAAAAAACGTACTTTTTTGTTCAATACGGTGAAATTATTGAATAAAAAATGTATTTTTAGGACATGAAGAATGCCATGCTCAGCCAGCGGAATGAACGGAACCGCCTCCTTGCCCAACCTTACCTTACACGTCAGATGATGTATGATTTTGAGGCCTTGCTCCGGAGTCCGAACATAAAGTTGTTGACAGGGCCTCGACGCGTAGGGAAATCTACCCAAGCGATTTTGATGCTGCGGGGGAAAAATTTTGCATACTTGAATTTTGATGATAATGATTTGCTGAAGGATTGGGATGAGGATCTTGCTGAAAAATTGCTGAATGAAGTGTACCCGGGATTCCAATACCTTCTGCTTGACGAAGTCCAGAACGTGAAGGGCTGGGACGTTTGGGTTGGCAAGCTTTTCCGTCGGGGATTCAATTTGGTTATTACGGGCAGCAATGCCAATATGCTTTCGGGTGAAATGGCGACCATGCTCACTGGCCGTTATCTTGAAATCAAGATGTTGCCTTTTAGCCTTTTTGAAACGCGAAAATTCAACCAGGAATTGACTAAGGATGATTACCTGAAAAATGGTGGCTACCCGGAAACTGTTTCGCAGCGGGCCATGACGCAATCCTACTTGCAAGCGCTTTTCGATTCCATCGTGTATAAGGATGTGGTTCGTAGGCACAAGGTTCGAAATGCTACGGATTTGAACAATGTGGCTACGTTCCTTCTTGCGAATTTTACGGGAACATTTAGCTATAACGATGTGGCGGATGATCTTGGCCTTTCCAGTGTAGCTACAACGAAAAAGTTCATGGACTATTTACATGAATCGTTCCTGTTCTACTATCTGGACAGATATAACAACAAACTGAAGTTGATGAAAAAGGCTCCGCGCAAGGTCTATGTGGTGGACAATGGCTTTGTTTTGTCGAGGGCGTTTACCCTTAGTGAAAATCTTGGCAAGTTACTAGAAAATCAAGTCTTTATTGAACTGCTTCGACGTGGGTTCGATACGGGAAAATCCTTGTTCTATTATCGTTCTCGCAATGACAAGGAAACGGACTTTGTTGTTCGTGAAGGCAACAAGGTGAAACAGCTAATCCAAGTTTGTTACGATATGTCGAATAACAAGACGGAAAAACGCGAGGTGGATAGCCTTGTGGAATGTGCTGGCGAATTGAAGTGCGACAATCTCACTATCATTACGTGGGATGAAGAACGAGTCATTGAAAAGAACGGGTACACCATTAAGGTCGTGCCTGTGGAAAAATTCTAAATGATTCATTACGTTCTTTTTTTGTCTGCAATAAAAAAGGACGGGTGCCAAGAGGCACTCGTCCAAAAATTTATTCAAGTAAAAATCGCTCTATAAGTGAATTTTTACCAAGGTCTTTGCATCCAGCCTTGAGAAAGGGACTTGATTACCTTGTATTCAACACTGCCGTCAGCATGCTTAATTACAGCGATACCTGACATATAGTTCGGCCATCTCTTGCTGTTCCATTCATGGCATTTTAAGTCAATGTTCGGGTCTGCCCAAATAATGAGCGGAGCCATCATGTAGTCGTGGGAGACCATGATGTTCACGCGGTTGGATTTTTCCATGTGCGAAAGAACGTTTGGCATCCATTGTTCCACGGAATAGACTAGTTCGTTGCGTTTTTCATAAGCCCAACGTGTCAAGTTTTCCCAACCATCAATATCGCCCCAATGATTGTACTTAGCCTTGGCGATGTTCTTGATGGCTTCGCCATCCAGCCAACTCAATTTTTTGTGGTAGGTATTGTGGAATGTGGCGGAGTCGTTGACGATGCGGCTGTCTTCGCCGTGGCCCTTGGCGAGGTACCAAGCGGTACCTGCAGTGCGAACAAAACCCGAGGAGTAGTAGGCGAAATCTTCTTCGCTAACCATCTTTTCGCCGGTCTGACGGGCGTAAGTTTTGCCGTTTTCGGTCAGAGGGCCTCTTTCGCTTGTGTCGTCAGTTCTTTCGGAATGGCGAATGAGGAAGGTGACCCTGTCGGAGCATTTTAGACTCTTGTAGACATCCTCGATTTTGTAGAAACGGTCGTTGTCTGGCAAATAGCTTTCGTTATGTGCGGGGAGAACGCCGCAGGAAACGAGCGTGTTGTTTTCGAAATTGCAGTATTGTTCTTCTGGATTGTACAAGCTGGATCCGCAGCTTAATTTCTTCTCGACCTTGGTGTTCGAGGAACAATATTCAACGGCGTCGTCGTAAATGACGGTTCCGCAAGTATAAAGATTCTTTACGACACCATCAACGCAACGTTTTGTTTCGGGGTTGAAAAGGACTCCGTTACAATCACTTAAATCGTTCAAAGTGTTGTTTTTGCTGCAATATTGATATTCCGGATTAAACAAGTCGGAACCGCACTTGGAAAAGTCTTCCACTTGTCTTTCGTAAGAGCAATACTGTTTTGTCGGGTTGTACTTGACAATACCGCACTTTGGATAGTCTTCAATTGTATTTTCTGCGGAGCAGTATTTTTCTTCTGGATTGAACAAGTCGGAACCGCATGTTTCCAGCTGCTTTACGGACTTGTCGGATGCGCAGTATTCGGCTGCCGGATTGTAGGTTGTGCCGTAGCAATTCAATGGCTTGGTCACATTACCGTTGTAGCAAATGAAAACTTCCGGATTGAAGAGGGAATCGCCACATGCGGACAGGGGGAGAATTTCATAATCCTTGCTGCAGAAGCTCTTTGACGGGTCATAAGGATCCTGACCGCAAATTGCCTTAAAAAATTCGGAGGTTTCTTCGGGGCAGGTGAGGGTTATGACGCCATTACCGTTGTCGGTGATGTGGCAAGATTCGCCGTCCTTACCATCCTTGCCATCAACTCCGTCTTTACCGTCAACACCGTCTTTACCGTCGGCACCGTCCTTGCCGTCCTTACCATCTGCGCCGGCGTCGCCCTTTTCGCCTTGGTCTCCTTTATCGCCCTTTTCTCCGTCCTTGCCGTCAACGCCGTCCTTACCATTGGCGCCATCCTTACCGTCTTTACCGTTGGTCAAAACGCCAATGACTTCGTCGTCGCAAGAAACTTCGATAGAGCCGTCGTCGAGCTTTTTAGCAGAGCAGCTGACACCGTCCTTGCCATCAACACCATCTTTACCGTCAGCGCCGTTCTGGCCGTCTTTACCATCGGCACCGTCCTTGCCGTCCTTACCGTCGGCGCCGGCGTCGCCCTTTTCTCCGTCCTTGCCGTCAATGCCATCCTTACCGTCTTTACCGTTGGTCAAAACACCAATGACTTCGTTTCCGCAAGAGACTTCAATAGAGCCGTCATCGAGCATTTTGGCAGAGCAGCTAACGCCGTCCTTGCCATCAACACCATCTTTACCGTCAGCGCCGTTCTGACCGTCCTTGCCATCGGCACCGTCCTTACCGTCGGCGCCGGCGTCGCCTTTTTCGCCTTGGTCTCCTTTATCGCCCTTTTCTCCGTCCTTGCCGTCAACGCCGTCCTTACCGTTGGTCAAGACGCCAATGACTTCGTCACCGCAAGAAAGTTCAATAGATTCGTCGTTCAAAACTTTTGCAGAGCAACTTTTGCCGTCTTTACCGTTGATGCCGTCTTTTCCATTGATGCCATCCTTACCATCAGCGCCGTCCTTGCCATTTTTTCCGTTTGTTAAAACGCCGGCGACTTCACCACCGCAGCTAATTTGAATAAGATCTTCGGTCAGGATTTCGGCGGTGCAGCTAACGCCGTCCTTGCCGTCTTTACCATCGACACCGTCCTTTCCATCGGCGCCGGCAATTCCGTCTTTACCGTCAATGCCGTCCTTGCCATCTTTACCGTCAACACCGTCCTTGCCGTTCATCAGCGTACCTGCAATAGTACCGCCGCAAAGAATTTGGATTCTTCCATCGGTCAAGGCGATTGCGTCGCAGCTTTTGCCGTCCTTGCCATCCTTGCCGTTAACTAAGGTTCCGACGAGTTCACCGTCGCAACTTACTGCAATGGAACCGTCGCCCATTACGGTAGCGCTGCAACTTTTGCCGTCCTTGCCATCTTTGCCATTAGTCAATACGCCAATGACTGTTTTGCCGCAGGAAACTTGAATGGAACCGTCCATTAGGGCAATTGCGTCGCAACTTTGTCCGTCTAAACCGTCTTTGCCGCGGGTCAAAATGCCAATGACAGAATCTGCACAGCTGACTTGAATAGTGTTGTCCAACAGTGATTTTGCGGAGCAGCTTGTTCCGTCTTTGCCGTCCTTTCCGTCTTTTCCATCTTTTCCGTTTGTCAAAACGCCTACTATGGAGTCCCCGCAGGTGACTTGAATGGATTCGTCCTCCAAGACGACGGCGTCACAGGATTTGCCATCGTGACCTTCTGCATAGATGGTGTCTCTCAAAGCGTCGTTAACGGCGTTCACTATTACAGTGTCGGCTCCGCAAACGATGGATGCTCTGCCGTCGTTTTGGTCGACAATGGAACAGCCTATGCCAGCGGCATTTTTAACTTCGCCCAAAGTGCTCTCGTCTACGGAACATGACGTGAGTGATGCAATGAGTGCTGCGGAGGCAGCCACCATGGCTTTTTTTTGCATACAATTTCCTTGTTTTTTTGGGTTAAAATAATGTTTTTGCGCGCAAAATTTAGAATAAATTCCATGGCTGTTCAAGGTTTAAAAAAGTCTTTTTTGTGCTGTACAGAAAAAGATGAAATTCTTTGTAAAATTCAAATAATTTGTAGTTTTTTGTAAAAATCGTTAATTTTGTACAGAAAAACTATTGACTTTTTCAAAAATGGTGGTTATATTTATTTCCATGAAGAAGTCAATTGTTGAATATGAAGATTACCGCCAGTTCCTGCTGGACTTTTACGAGGAGCGCAAAAGGACGGGCGCTTTTACTTGGCGTGAGTTTTCGAAACTTGCGGGGTCCTCTTCGCCGAGCTTTATGAAAATGGTTTGCGAGGGCAAAAACGGCCTTTCGAAGCTGGGCGTTGAACGCGCGGCGAATGCTCTGGGGCTCTCCGGTCACGAGTTGGTGTACTTCAGGGCCATGGTGACTTTTGGCCAGTCCAAAAAAGAAGACGAACGGCAAAAGGCTTACAGGGAAATGCTTGAAATCGCAAGCGAGCGCAAGGTTCGCTTGTTGGAAGCGGATTCCTGCAAGTTCTATGAATCGTGGCGGTACCCGGTGCTCCGTGAACTTGCGCCGATGATGCCTGGCGCTAAGCCTTTGGAAATGGCCAAGAGGTGCGCGCATGCGACTTCGGCTGAGGATGTCCGCGAGGCCCTCGAGTTTTTGGTGAAATCCGGATTCTTGAAAAGGACCGGTGACAACGCCTACGAACAGACGGATAAGACGATGCGGGTGTCCGCTGCCGCCATGCCGATTGTGAATCGCGACATGCATAAGCAGATGGCCGATTTCGCAAAGGCTGCCATCGATGACGTCCCTGCAGAAAAGAGGGACTTCAGCGGTGTCACCATGGGCGTTGACCAGGAGGGCTTTGACGCGATTGTCGCCTTGCTCAAGGAAACCCGTAAAAAGGCGATTGATATTGCCACAAGTAAAGAAGGCGGCACTCAGGTGTACCGCTTGAACTTGCAACTTTTCCCACTGACAAAAGATTCGGAGGCTTGATATGAAAAAGCTCGTTTCATCATTTATCGTATTGGCCGCCGCTTTCTCCATGGCGGTTGCGCTTATCGCTTGTTCCGATGATTCCAGTTCCCATGCGGGTGGCGCCGTCGAGGATACGAATCCGGTTGCGAACAACGATTCTCTCTCCGATTCGCTGCAAGGCGGTGGCTTTACTGAAGCCGAAATCGCTGTAATCGACAGCATTGTCGCTGCGAATATGGTATCGCCCGCTAGCAGCAACAGCTTTTCCACTGACGGTATCGATCTTGATACTGTCGAAGTGACGCCTTCTTCGGCAACGAGTTCGTCCCGTTCAAAAATAGACGAAGCTTACCGCTGGGAAGATCGTGAAAATGTCTATACTTTCCACAATAATGGAAACGTGAATTATTGCGCCGTGTTCGCATCCGAAATCAACCAGGGACTCTTCCAGACGCAGAGTGAAAAGGGCGGAAGTGGATACGTAATCTTTGAAATTTTGGAAACTGAACTTGGAACCCTGGCCATGGAATATATGCATTATTCCCGCTGGGGCATGGACTGTGCCGCCGAAAGTGATGCTCTCGCCGAGGAATGCGGCGCTCAGGGCGGTTACTACAAGCTTAAAGAGGAAAATTGCCAAAGTGGCTCCTTGGATGCCGCTTGTACGTACAAAATAACCGATAAAGATGAAGCCAAGAAAAATTTCCAGGGAAAGTCGATTGCGAATTGCAAGGATTTTGAATCGTCGCATCCCGAAGAAGTCATCCCGAGTGTTTATTGCGAGGGATTGTCGGAAGGTGGCATGAAATGCGACACCACCTATAGCGATTCGACAAGGAAAAAGGATACGCCTGTCACTGTCGGCCGTTACGTTTCCGATGGTTTGTCGTGCGTGGTGAACAAGTCGCAGAATGGAATCGGCTACAATTTCAAGGGCGTAGAAAAGGAAGGCGATTTTGGAGGCTATTCCATCAGGTTTGCGGATTCAAGCGAAACGGTTTCCGCTCATGAACATCTGGAACACTATTATGCAAGTGCCGCCGATAATTCTGGCTGCCTTGCCGACAGTGCTGCCTTTAGCGGGGAATGCGAACGCAACCACGGAACGCTCAAGCTTGAGAGTTTGCACAGCTGCGCCAATAACCATGTGGAATTGAGCTGCGATTACGAAATCGCGACCGAGGGCTTCAAAAAAGACGATCGTCTGGCCGAATTGGAAGCGCAGTTCCGTTACGAGTGCCAAGGCAAAGAATAAAATTGCTATAATTCCAGGTGATGGTCCTCCACGTTCTTAAGCATGAACTTCGCCTGGTTTTCCGGGAGCCCCGCTTCTGGATTCCCTTCATTATTCCGCCGGTGATTCTGGCGGCTTCGCAGGGAGTTGCCGTTTCCCGTTATGGTGTCGCGATTATGCAGGGCATGGATGGCTACATGATGCTCTTGCTCGGTTGTCTGATGGCGCCGATGGCGGCTCCCTTGGCGGCGGATAGTTTCGCCGGCGAAAGGGAACGCAACTCACTTGAACTCCTGCAGCTTTCACCGGTGAAACCGGCCCAGTTGTTCTGGGGCAAGCTTTTGGCGATTCTGCCGTTCTCGCTTGCGTTTGCCGTGCTGGTGCAGTTGGTCTACTGGGCCGCGCACCCGACGATTACGGGTGCATCCGCCGCCTGCGCGATTCTTGTTGCGGTTTCTGCAATTTTTTTGTTGAATGCCTTTTCGCTAGTACTTTCGCTCAAGGCTAAAACGGTACGATCTGCGACGCAGGGAACGGTTTTTTTAGTCATCCCGCTTTTGCTCGTGGTCCAGTTTTTTTACGAACGCCTTTTGAGCGATTTGATGATGACTATTGCAGCTTTTTTGGCGTCAATGGTGATTTGTGCCCTGGTAATCGCGATTTCTTTGCGTCGATTTACGTCGATGTAATATAAAATGCGGTCTTTGCAGTGCAATTTGGTGTCTAGAACTTACAAAAAGGTTATTATTTTCTTATAGAAAGATATTTGGAAGTTTTTTGTAAGAAAAACCCTTTTTTTGTTTTCTACCTTCTGCGCAACAAAATTGAGAGTTGCCCTAACAGAAGGAGATCAAATGAGAATTTCAGCTCTTGTTGCAATTTTAGCGACCGCAGCCATGGCTGGCGGTTTGAACAGCAACACGAACCAGTCCGTCATTTATCAGCGCAGCGTTGCACGTGATGCGAGCATTGATGTGGATGCTCCGTACGCAAACCCTTCGGGAACTGCCTTTATGGATGATGGCTTGTTCATTTCGGTGAATAGCCAGACTTTTTGGCAAAAGCGCGGAACGACTGTAAACAAGTCTCCCATCATCAAGGAAGGCCAAGAATTTGAAGGCGATGCCTTTGTGCCGTGCCTGCCGAGCCTCCTTGCTACGTGGCACCATGGCAACCTTGCCATTTCGGGTCATTTTGGTGTTATCGGTGGTGGCGGACGAATCAGTTTTGACGATGGCATTCCGAGCTTTTACGCTTTGATGCATGCTCCCATGGAACAGATTAAGGATGGCCTCAACGAAAAGGGCTTAAAAACCACCAAGAGTTCTGTCGATATTTCCCTGGATGCCGTATCGTACATCTTTGGTGCTACCTTAGGTGCCGCTTATGAATTCAATAAAATGTTCTCGGTGTATTTGGGCGCTCGCTTCAATTACGCCATGAATAGCTATGAAGGCGAAATCAGCAACTTGCGCTTGAATCCGGTTATTCCCGGTATGAATCCCAATGGCGATATGAAATCGGCCTCGGAACTCGCCGATGCGTTTGAAGACCTTGCGACCGCCTCTAAAAAGGCTGGGAAAGAAGAAGATGCTGTAAAGTATGCGACTCTTGCCGGTACGTTTGATGCTTTGAACGAAAAGGCTTCTATGGAACTAGATGTGGAACAGACGGGTTGGGGCATTACGCCGATTCTTGGCCTTGGCTTCCACTACAAACGCTTGACTGTTGGTGCAAAGCTAGAGTACAATACGGGTATTGAAATTGAGAATGATACAAAAAAGAACGAGACACCGCTTAAGGAATATGACGATGGAAAGAAGGACCATAATGACATTCCGACGCTCGTGACGGTTGGCCTTGCGTATTCCATTTTGGATAACGTTCGTTTATCTTTGGGGTATCACCACTGGTTTGACAGCAAGGCTAACCTTTCTCAAGATTTGGAAGACCACATCGACAATACGTATGAATTCCTGTACGGTGTAGAAGTGGACTTTATGAAGCGCTTTACGTTGAGTGGCGGCGTGCAGGTGACTCGCTTTGGTATAACCGACGAGTATATCAGCGATATCAACATCAACTTGAATTCTACGAGCTTTGGCTTTGGCCTTGCTTACAAGGCGACCGATTGGATGCGCCTGAATGTTAGCTATTTCCACACGCTTTATCAGGATTACGATGAAGTGGTGGAATACGGTTTGGATACCTATAACCGCGATAGCCGTGGATTTGGTATCGGAGCCGATTTTAATTTTTAATATCCCTCCCTACGTACCAAAGTCTGCCTGAATTTGCATTTGGGCAGACTTTTTTTTATATTGTTAGTAAAAGGATGGCGCCAAGATCGCCATATTGATACATCCCGGGCAGGGGCCGCTATGCGGGAATGCTTTTACGGGGTGGCTAAATGCCTCCAAAAATTATCGCTGTTCTTTTGCTTTGGGCTGTTTGCGCTGCTGCGGCAACTTTTGATTTTGTGGAAACGCCTATAGGCGAGGTGGCTCATTCTATTTCTCTAGCTTACGAAACGCCAATATTGGTGGATCATGGGATAGAGAATAAAGTGACGTTCCATTTGGAGAATGTTGGTGTCTTAGAAGGGCTTGCTGCACTTTGTGAATCGCAAGGTCTTCAGCTCTCGCAGGTGGGGAAGGTTTTTCGAATAAAGCGTGCGGAGGATCGTGGCGAAAACTTTTTTTCGTCAAAAGATTCGCTAGTGACGATTTCGGTGCGGAATAAAGACGTCCTGGAATTTATTCGTGAATATTCCGCCAATACAGGTCTTAATATTTTGCCGTCTCCATCGGTGACGGGGCGTATTTCTGGAGATCTTCGCGACCTCACTGCGGTCAATGCGTTTAGGGGTTTGCTTGAATCACAGGGATTTCGTGTGTGGGAGGAGTCGGGTTGCCTTCGTGTAGATGTCAAATCGGAAGTGGTTCAATCGGGGGCGCAAACTTCAAATATTGATATTTTAAAAGATGGTGATTTATATTCTGCGAACTTGAATTCGGCTCCGCTTGCCGATGTGTTGCTTGCGTTATCGCGTATTGCTGGGCTAAATCTCGCTATGTATGGAGATGTTCAGGAACAGGTGCGTTTGAACTTTTCGAATGTGACGTTAAATGATTTGGTGGAATCCATTTTTAAAGGAAGTAAATATGTGTATGAACTTGCGGGTGGGCGCTTGTATGTGGCGGAACGCGGTGCGAAAAATGCGCTTTCAGGTATAAAGCTTTACTCGCTCAGGTATTTGAATTCCGAAAAGGCCTTACAGCAGTTAGGAAAATTTTTGCCAAGTACAAACTTTGTGGTTTCGGAAGTCAAGGAACAAAACGCCTTGCTGCTGGGTGGTTCTGCCACGGAGGTTGTGGCTGCGGAATCGCTATTAACGCAAATAGATGTTCCTGCGATGCAGGTGACTTTAGCGTGCGTTTTAGTGGAATTTAAGCGCGGTAAATCGTTTGAAATTGGGCTTCACAGCGGAGCTGCCCGTAAAACAGGGGCGTACGATATTGGCGTTCGAGGGTTTTATGATTTTTTAGGAAAGGACGTATCGAAGTCGGGGGCCTTCGGAAAAATCGGAATACTTCCGGACCGGTTTGAAATGGAACTTTCTAGCCTGGAAGAAAATAATCAGGCAGAGGTTTTGGCTCGTCCAAAACTTACGACGCTCAACGGGAACAAGGCTGAACTTAACGTTACGAATACGGTTTATTACTTGGTGAGTCAGGTCAGTGCCGATGGCTACCCGATTACGGATTACCGCAGTTTTAATGATGGTATTTCTCTGGAACTTACTCCTTGGGTGACGCGGGAGGGGAGTGTGACTCTTGAGGTCGCCCCCGAAATAAAAACGGCGGGTCGAAGCACCGGCGATGGCCCCAGGGATATAAGTACGCGAAACCTCAAGACATCGGTGGTTCTCAAGAACGGGGAAACGCTTTGCCTCGGGGGCCTCCGTCGCAAAAGCAAGTCGGAAGTGCGTTCGGCGGTGCCGTTCCTCGGGAGCTTGCCTGTCATAGGCCGTTTGTTCTGCTACACGAGTGAGGTCGAGGAAGAAAGCGAACTTGCGATATTCATTACGCCGGAGGTAAAAATCAATGCGACTGCAAATGATATGCGGTAAAGTGTATGCCGCCGAGGCGAGCCTTTTTACGTGGGAGGTTGTGACTGGTTTTGAACAAGAACTTTCAACCGCAGAACTCGTGCGCAGGTTTAGTGAGGAATTTCCGGAAACGAACAAAAAGGGGGTGACGCCTCTGTTCTGGAAAATGCTTGCCTTCAATACAACAGAGGGCCGTCGCCATCGCTATTTGGTGGCGCTTTCGCAAGAAAATTTTATGACACTTCGAAAAAAATATAATCGTATTTTGCCGAAATCGATTAGTTTGTATGGTGTTTGTGACGAACGGGTTCGGCAAATGGATTGCGGAGGCAATTTGCGTTTTGCGGCCGTTGTGCAGGGTTCCCTTTTTATTTTGGTATTTATGGATGGGCGCCTTTGTCATTGGTCCGAGGAACGCGGCTATGGAGAACATAAAAAGGATCTTGTAAAACAGCGCCTTTTGCGTTTTGATGAATTTTTAAAACGTGATGAATTATTTTCTCGGGCAAAGGAGTTTGAACACGTTGAAATTCTGAATGAAATCGATGGGCGCCTATGGCAAAATGCTTTTTATCGTGCGGCCAAAGATCCTTTTTGGAAACGCTTGGATTTGGACCTTGCGCCAGGTGTCAAACCGCACGTAAAACGTCGCTTGGCTTTACTGCTATGCTGTTTGGTGGCGTTTTCTATAGCTTGTTTACGGCCTTGGCTTGTGCGTTTGAATGGCGTAGATGAATCTTTGTGGGTAAGCGCTCCTCCGGAACTTGAAGAGCCTCCTTTGATATCTGCTACATTTGGGAGGGGCGCATTAGCGCCTCTTTTAGCGGTTTCGGCGGCGCAATCAGCTGTAGCTGTAACTTCGCCTTCCCAAATCTTGTGCTCTTTTCCGACTTTTAAAATTCGGGGTGTGGTTGCTGAAAAGGGCTTCTTCGCGGGCTTTGAAAATGACTCGTCGCGCTGGATTCGTGTGGGCGATTCCCTCGGGCGTTATGCGGTTCAAAAAATTGAGCGCGATGGAGTGGATTTCGTTTGCGCTGGCCAGGCCGTTTTTAAAAGGGTTGGCGAATGATGAAGTCTGGATATATTTTGCCCCTTGTTTTGGGAATTATTTTGGTTCTTTCGCTTATGTTTGCTGCCCTTTTGCAAGTTCCGGGGAGTCTTCGGCGTTATACCATGCGTATGTCTAAAGAAGTTCAGCAAATTTATGATGCGGAATCAGCCCTCATGGCTTATTTACGACATGTTCCGCAAGGTTATTTTAAAAAACTCCCTTTGGTTGATTTACAAAATCTAGGCCCGTACAATAGAGCTTGTGCGACATTTCGCGATGGCGAGGGGAGCCCTTTTTTTGCGGAATCTGCTGCGCGTGCAGTGTGTGTTTATACAGTGGCGCAGTCGCGTGCTTTGCATTACAGCGAATTTCATACGGGTATTTTCAGTTATCGCGAATCCTTGCGTTCGCGTATTCTTTTTTCGGGTTCGCTTAAAACATATTCTGGTAACAAGCGTTTTTTTGCACCGCCACAACAGGAATATATCGAGGTCCGTGATGGAGATATGCGCTTGGATTTAGATGCTTCTAAGTCTGTTCGTTCCGCGAATTTCGTGGTGGATGGGAATGTAGTGGTGTCGGGACGAGCCATTTTTGATACGCTTCGGGTGTTTACTCTAGGAAGCGTGCAAATCCGCGGAGGCGTTCGGGTTCGGCACCTAGAAGTTGTGGCGGGGGAGTCTGTTGATGTCCAGGATAGCGTTCGTTTTCGCGGGCTTATTACGGCTGAACGTGAGGTCACTATGGCAGGGCGTTCTGTAGCAGATTTTCCGAGTATGGCCATTGCCATTGGACGGAACGAACCTCAGGCGAATCTGTATGAACATGCTCGCTTTTCGGGGTTGCTTGCTGCTCCTGCGGGTGTTGTTAATCGCGATTCCTCGACTGTTTTAGATAGTGCAAATCTTGTTTTGCCTGCTTTTTTTGAAGGTGAACCTATTGTTTTTGAAAGGGCGGTTTTGCGTTGAAATACAGATTTTTAAAGAATGGTTTTACTCTCCCCGAAGTGTGTGTAGCTGTTTTGGTTCTTGGTTTTGGTGTCTCTGCGATTTGTTGCTATATACGTGGTTTTGAAGGCCTGCAGCTGGCTGAACGTAAACGGGCTGAACAATTCGTTGAGGCGGTAAAACAAATGGAAACCCTCATAGAAAATCCTCCCGTTTGTCCGGATTCTGTTTTTAAAATAAATCATTTGAAGCTTGAACCAGCTCCAATGAAAATGGCTGTCGCTACGATTTCTATGGATTATGTACAAATTAAAAGGTTGGTGAAATGCAAAAAGGATACACCTTAGTGGAACTGATGGTCGCCGTTACCTGTGCGGCCATATTGTCCGTGGTTGCGTGGAATGTTTTTGCCTCGTTCCAAAAAACGAGCGTTCATTTGTTGGCCGACTACCAATGGCGGTCTGGCCGATTTTTTTTAGAAATTCAGCAAGTAACAAAAAACGCCCGCGGCTTAGGCGAGCGTTTTCAAAATCGATTTTAAAGCGTATTACTTGGCGTTGTAGGCTTCTTGCGGCTCTACGCTGCCTTCGTGATTCTTGCGAGCTCTATGCACTTCAATGATATTGCTGATGTAGTGCATAAAACTCAAAACGCCCACTGAGAGGAAGCCCACAGAATAGAGGGCGAGGAACGGTCCAATGATGAACTTCTGGGCGCCGATATATTCGAGCAAACCGAAAATGCAGTAAACGCCAACGATAAGTTCAAGCATTGCCATCCACGGGAACTTCTGTGCGTAATGGCTCTTGACTTTCTTCTTGCTGCTTCCGCCGCTCTTCGGGGTACGCACGAAGCTTCCCTTGCGACCGGTCACTGCAGAGAACACTGCCTTGGAGTTGCTAACGGCGATTCCTACGCCAAGCGCCATGAGAATGGGGAGGCTGAGCAAACGGATCTTCCAACCCGTGTAGCCAGAGCAACGCTGGGCGACAAAGTAAAGAACAGAAGGGGCGACAGCTGCAAGCAAAATGAAACTGAAACCGACGGTGTAACCCCAAGCAGGAATATGGCCAACAGGTTCAAAGAACGCGAGCAGCGGCCAAGCGCAAAGTGCGGTGAACAACATGCATGGGTGAATAGAGTAGTGCGTCGTATGGAGAATGGCGCCAATCTTCACGCGGAGAGGAACCTTGGATCTAAGAACGCGGGGCAAAATCTTGATAGCAGTCTGGATGGAACCCTTGGCCCAACGGAACTGCTGTGCCTTGAACGCGTTGATGTCGTTTGGGAGTTCTGCGGGAACAATCACGTCGAATACGAACTTCATGCGCCAGCCGGCGAGCTGACTGCGGTAAGAAAGGTCCATATCTTCGGTCAAGGTGTCGCCTTCCCAGCCGCCACCGCCATAGATGGCCTGCTTGCGCCACACGCCTGCGGTACCATTGAAGTTCATAAAGAGCTTGCCCCAGCTACGTGCGGATTGTTCAATCACAAAGTGACCGTCGATACCAATGGACTGGGCGAGGGTTAAACCGGATTCGGTGCGGTTCAAGTGGCCCCAACGACCCTGGACGAGGCCAATCTGTTCGTCCATGACGAGGTACGGGATGGTCTTGAGGAGGAAGTCCTTCTCGGGAACGAAGTCGGCGTCGAAGATGGCGAGGAAATCACCCTTCGCGACTTCCATTGCTTCGGCCAGGGCTCCTGCCTTGTAATCCTTGCGGTTGGTGCGGTGAATGAGCTTGATGTCGTAACCCTTGGCGGCGAGTTCTTCGACTTTTTTCTTAGCTACTTCGTAGCATTCGTCGGTAGAATCGTCCAGAACCTGGATTTCGTGCTTGTCCTTCGGGTAATCAATGGCGCATACAGCTTCAAGGAGTCGTTCAACGCAGTTGGCTTCATTAAAAACAGGGAGCTGGGTCGTGACCTGCGGGAGGTCATTCATCGAATGTTCACGATAGAACTGGAGAATTGCCTTGCGGTCGCTCAAGCGAGTATGGCGGCTGTTCTTTAAGAAGAGGTAGATGCTGTAGTAGCAGCTAAACCCGTAAATCACCAGACCCACACCGGCGATAACATAGACTACGAACATTGCGTAGAGAAGTACTGTACTCATTCTATAAAAAACCTTTGCATATTTGAATGCTTGGCGCCAAATATAGAAACCATTTGTGAACTTTGCTACATTATTCGGGTAAATTTTATGCGAAATTTGTAATACTTTTGTTTTTTGTGTAAAAAACAAAATTTTTTTACATGTTTTCATGAATAATTGCAATTAAAAAGTAAGTTTGTAACAAAATGGATAGAGTAGAAAGTTGGCAAAATACTTCCATTGGTCGATGGATTTTGGCGAACCAATCTGCAGAAAATTTTGCGGAGGCTTTGAAGACATTGGTGTCTTACGCTTGTGCGGAGTGGTTTCGACGTTGTTCCGGAGTGTCCCTAACGCCAATTGAGGCCTTGTCACGGGTGGTATTGTGCCCTCCGCAGGGTTCCCCCTTAGGGAATTGGCTTGATGCTCCATCGGAACATTGTGCCGAAATTGCTGATTTTTGCAAAAAAATTAAGGTTTTGCCCTTGCCTGGGGCCATGCAGGTTCAAGTTCCGAGTTTTTTGGATTTGCGTGGGGTGGAATGCCCGCGAAATGCGGCCCGCAGTCGATTGGTAATGGCCGGGTACCCGGCCGATAAACCGCTAGAAATATGGCTTGACGACGGGAGTCCTATAGAAAATGTGCCCGGGGCCTTGGTCGCGGATGGGCATAAAGTGCTTTTTCGTGAGAAAAAAGGCACTTTTTGGGTGTTGAAGGTAGTCAAACCTGCTCAGAAAGAGTAGATTGTAGATGTGGAAAATAGAATACTTATTATAGGTGATGATCTTTTTGGTGAGCAGGGCGAGGCCGCGGCCCGCTGTGTAGAGATGCTTTTGTGCCGAAAACCGAATCGTCCGATGCAGTTTTCAGTAAACGCACCGGCACTTCCGTCCATTTCTCAATTTATAGCCAGGGCTTCTTCCGATATCATAGGAAAGCAGGCCGGGCGCATTGTTTTTGGACTTGGGTTCAACGAAATGATGCGGGAAAGAGGCAATGCCAAGGCTGTTGCCGAGGTATATGGGGCTTTGGCCAATGAAATTATCAAAAAAACGCAGTCCTTTGTGCACTTCGTGACCATTCCGCGGGATTTGTTGCCCGAAATTCCGGAACAAGTCGATGAATTGAACGAGAATATTCGCGGTTTTGCCGAAAAAGCTCCCGATCGGGTGCAGATTATAGATTTTGCGAGACACGTCGAAAAATTCAAGGAAATGCAGGCTGAACGCGGTAAATTTGCCCGCAGTCTCTTTTCGGAGGGGGCAAAACCCACCTCTTTATGTATGACGCTCCTCTCTTTGTATTTGCAAGATTGTATATTAGAGGTGTTAAAATAAAAATAGGAGTTTTTTATGAGCTTGTTTGACAATCATTTTGCTTCAAAAAATGCTGCCAGTGCCCGTGCTTGGGCCATGGATGACGAAAAAAAGAAAAAGGAAAGGCAACCGCATGAACCTGCCGCCCCTAAAATGGGTGTTTGCGACAGGTGCCACAAGGAAGCTCCGGTCCGTTCTTACCGCACACGTCAAACGGATGTGGGCAATGGTGCTGCAAGTTTTGGCACGGTCATCAAGTATTTTTGCGAAGAATGCGCCCCGAAGTCTCGCCGTGAACGCGATGCCGACGTGCCGCAACTTGATAAAAAGCAGGTTCGCAACCTGATGCGCTCGGCCAAAAAAGGCTTGCTGTAAAAAAGGCTTCTTAAAAAAAGCTTTGCCCCCTTAACGGATTATGTGAAATTTTGTAAATTTGGCGCGCCCTTAGAAGGAGTGTCCAATGCAGAATCTGCACGCCAAACAATCCGTTAAGAATTATTTGACAGGCGTTGTTACAACTATTACCCCGGAGCTTTTCCGCTGTGTTAAGCGCGGGTACACTAAAAAAGATTTCACTAGCGATTTGATGAGCGGCCTGATTGTGGGTATCTTGGCGCTCCCGCTAGCGATTGCTTTTGCCATTGCGAGTGGTGTAGGTCCGGAACAAGGACTTTATACCGCAATCATCGCAGGCTTTGTTATCAGTTTTTTGGGAGGGAGCCGCTTCCAGATTGGGGGACCGACGGGAGCCTTCATTGTAATTGTTTATGGTATCGTGAGCCGTTACGGTTACGACGGCCTTGCTTCGGCGACGCTCCTTGCCGGTATTTTCCTTGTGATTTTTGGCCTTGCCAAGTTCGGGGCTATCATCAAGTTCATTCCGTACCCGGTAACAGTGGGCTTTACCGCGGGAATCGCCATCATCATTGCGCTTGGCCAGGTGCCGAATTTCCTTGGACTTACGTTCTTGGCTAAAGACCCGGCCGATGCGGTTGGCAAAATCAAGCTTTACGCGACATCCCTCGATACTACTAATATATATTCCGTAATCGTCGGTTTGGTTGCCCTTGCGGTTTGCATTCTGTGGCCCAAGGTGACAACGAAGGTTCCGGGGTCTCTGATTGCGATTATCGTTGCGACGCTCATGGTAAAGCTTTTGGGGTGGGATGATCCTGTGACGGGCCACGATGTGATGACCATCGGCATGAAAAACCACATTCCGACGGGTTTCCCTGTGCCGCACCTGCCGAATATCAGCCTCGAAATGATGCGAAAAGTGTTTCAGCCGGCACTTACGATTGCCATGCTTGGTGCCATTGAATCCTTGCTTTCGGCAGTGGTGGCCGACGGTATGACGAGTACCAAGCACCGCTCCAATACGGAACTCTTTGGGCAGGGTGTTGCGAATATCCTCTCACCGATTTTCTGTGGCATTCCGGCAACGGGTGCTATTGCCCGTACGGCGACGAACATCCGTAATGGTGCTGTAAGCCCGATTTCGGGCTTGATTCATGCCGTTGTGCTTCTCTTGATTATGCTTGTACTTGGGAAGTATGCCGAAATGATTCCGATGGCGGCTCTTGCGGCGGTTCTTTTCCAAGTGTCATTTAATATGTGCGGATACCGAAGCTTTATCAAGATGTTCAAGGCTCCCAAGAGCGATGTGACTGTAATGCTTGTGGCCTTCTTCTTAACCGTGATTATCGACCTTACTGTGGCTATCGAAGTGGGTGTGCTGCTTGCTGCCGTTCTCTTCATCAAGCGCATGAGCGATGTGGCCGAAGTGGAAACGGTTTCTTCTGCATTGAGGGTTGACGATGAGGAAGCTTCGCATAATGAACTCAGTCGCCAGGTGCCGAAGGGCGTGGTGGTTTATGAACTTGCCGGTTCCCTTTTCTTTGGTGCCGTCGATAAGTTCAAGGAAACCATGAATCGCATTTCTGAAACGCCCAAGATTCTCATTTTGCGAATGCGTAGCGTATCGAGCATCGATGCTGCCGGTATCCAGATGATTGAGGATCTTTTAAAGCGTTGTAAACGCGAAGGTACGCAACTTTTGCTTTCGGGCGTGCATGCTCAACCGGTGGTGGCGCTTACGCGTGCTGGCGTTCTTGCTCAGCTCGGCGAAGCGAATGCCCTTGGCAATATCGATGCCGCCTTGAATCGCGCTCGTGAAATTCTCGGTCTTCCGCTGGTGGATGCCTCAATGGAAACGGTGCCTGCACCGACGGTTTCCTGGGAAAAGAGCGTCGACAAGCCTTGGATTCCCGAAGAATCCAATGCAGTTATTGCGGAAGGTACGCCTGAAGTTATTACCGAAAAAATGATGGACGAGCCTATCCGCAAGATTGAGGAACTGAAAAAGTAAATGACGCGGCTTTTTGCCTTTTTTGCTTAAATTTCAGCAAAAATACTCGTTAAAAAAGTAAGAAATTTGTCACTTTGTGATGGATTTCGCAGTGTGATTTCCGTTACTTGAAACACCGCCCTAGGGGATTTATATTTAGAGCGTAAAAAAAATTGGACAACGTCATCATGAGAAAACAAATGTTAGATGATCTTCGCAGCAACCGTTTCTTTGTCAACTTTCTTCTCGCCTTTTCGGCGGTGACGCTCGCGCTGGTATACAGCATATCGTAGAATGTTCTCATTCCCTCCTAAATAAAGCGGCTTCCCTTAGGAAGCCGCTTTTCATTTTTTGAATGTGTAAATTTGTGTAACTCTCTTTTATTCCAAAACTTGCAATAAACGCTTTTTGGCGGGGCTGTCGGGGAGTGGGTAGAAGAGCTCCTTGGCAAACGAGCGGATAAGCATTTTCTTTGCCGATTCGGGCGGTATGCCGCGGCTCACCAGGTAGAACATCTGGTCGGCATCGAGTTCGCCGCAGGTGTTGCCGTGAGTGCATTCCACGTCGTCGTGGTAAATCTTTAAAACAGGCTTCACCGATACAGAACTGTCTTCGGAAAGAAGTATCGTGTTGACGAGCTGACTCGAGTACGTCTTGGTGCAGTCCGGGTTCACGATGACGCTGCCGTCGTAGCTTGCGTTGGCGTGACCGTCCAGGAGGTTCCTTGCAAATTGGACGCTTGTCGTTTCGGGGGCTTCGTGATAAATGGTGAGCCTGTGGTGGCTGCTGGAGTCCCCATTTAAAATGTTCAGCGTTCGCATTTCAAAGCGGGCGCCTGAACCTCTCAAAAAGTCGTCGATGCTTACACGGCTAATCCCGTTGCCACGCTCAATGCTCGAAAAACGAACCGTAGAGTTCGCTGCCTGCACAATGCGGAAATGGCGGAAACGAAGCGGAAGTTCGTTTGCCGGATTCGCAAAGAAGATTTCTACGTCGGCGCCTTCGTCTACGCATACGTCAAAGCGCTCGGCGGCGAGCTCGTGGATGACCTTGTTATCGAGAATCTCTAGGCTTACGCGGGCGTTTTTCCCGATGTTCAAAACGGTATGGCCAAAGTCGTTGTTCGCCTTGATGAGGGCCATTTCGCTTTCGCCGTCGGCAATGTTACGAACCATGGTGTGGGCGTTTTTTGCAATGGGGAGGAGGGCCGCAAAGTCCTTCTCGGCACTGATTTCGAACGTCGACGGGATGGATACGGCATCGCTTGCTGTGGCTGAATCAGTTGCGAAGTTGGTTGCGCTTGCTGCGGGGATTTTTGCCACAGGGAAGAACGTCCACAATTCGTTATTGCGGCGCGGCATTCCGATTGCCTGGATACGCGACTGGGCGAGGCTTACTTTGTTCATGGAATCCATTACTTTTCCTCGATCCAGTCGTAGCCTTGTTCTTCGAGCTTGAGGGCGAGTTCAGGTCCTCCGCTTAAAATGATTTTGCCGTGACGAAGCACATGGACGTACGTCGGCTTAATGTAGTCCAGCAAGCGCTGGTAGTGCGTCACGAGAATGACCGCCTTTTCGGGGGACATAATGTGGTTGATGCCGTTTGCCACAATGCGGAGCGCGTCGATGTCAAGGCCGGAGTCCGTTTCGTCAAGGAAACTCACCTTCGGGTCGAGAATCGCCATTTGCAAAATTTCGTTCCTCTTTTTCTCGCCACCGCTGTAGCCTTCATTCACGCCACGGTCGCGGTAACGGTCGTCCATCTCGAGGAGTTCCATCTTTTCTTCGCAGAGCTTTTTGAACTCGTCATCGCCGATTTCTGGGAAACCTAGGTAGTTGCGCTTGCTGTTGAGCGCCATTTTCAAGAATTCCACGTTGTTCACGCCTGGAATTTCGGTCGGGTACTGCGTGCTGATAAAGAGACCGGAATTTGCGCGTTCGCTTATTTCCATTTCGAGCAAGTTCTTGCCGTCGAGTTCTACGGAACCGCCGTCCACATGGTAGGCGGGGTGGCCCATGATGACCTTCGAAAGTGTGCTCTTGCCAGAGCCGTTCGGGCCCATGATGGCGTGAACTTCGCCTGGCTTTACTTCAAGGTTGATTCCCTTGAGAATTTGAGTACCATCTTCAATGCTTGCTTTGAGGTCTTTTATCGATAACATAGTTTATCCTTGATTCACGGCTAAAATTTCAATTAAAGGTTGCTTGCTTTTGATAACCTGATCCGCCAAATAATCAATAGAGAGAGAGCCCTTTTTGTACTGGACATCCAGTTTTTGCATATTCTGCATGAACTGGTTCAGCTTGAGCCTGCGGTTCATGCCTTCTTCGCTGTCCAAAGAAATTTGCTTTTTGTAGCGGTCGCAAAGGCGTAAAGTGAGTACCATGAGGGTCTCGTAAAATTCAATGATTTCCTTAGGCGGAGTCCAGCTTTCTTCGGGGAGGTTCTCTAAAAAAAGTTTGAGCGTCGGCGAAAGCTGATCGTAGAGGAGTTGTGCCGAAAAGGTTCCGGTTTCCGTGTAGCATGCAATAATCGTGCTGATGAATTCGTCAATGAGGGACGATTCCAAAAGCTGGATTCCGCTTGCGGCTAGATCCATGTCAAAATATTCGCAGGCACGGTCTAAGAGCGTCGGGTTGTTTACCAGAAGGTTCGCAAAGCGAATCTCGACGGGAGAGAGAATCTCCCATGGTACGTGGATTTCTTCTTGCTGTGCTTGCTGCGGAATCTCTATGCCGTACTCGTCGTAAATAGGCGGTTGCGGTTCCTGCGCTGGCATTTGCTGCGATGCGTGCTGTACAGGTGGCTTTTTGGCGGGCTTGAGACTCTTGACGCCGTCCAGGGAACGGGTCGTGTCATAGCGTTCGGCTATGAGGTTCGCGTACTGGTTTTGAAGTTCGCGGTTTTCAATGCTTTTAACGAGCGATTTGGCGTACGAAACAAATTCTGCTCGAGCTTCAATGCTTTGCAAATTCCTGCGGCTAGCGAGGTAGCTTAACCAGTCGTCGGCGAGAGAAAGTTCGGCGCGAAAAGCGTCTGCTCCACGTTCGTTCACAAAGTTATCGGGGTCGATTTTTGTGCCATCGGGTCTCGAAAGCGCAAACACGCGTGGGTTGATTCCCTTGGGCAAAACAATTTCAAGTGAGCGGAGAGTGGCTTTTTGACCGGCGGCGTCTCCATCAAACACGAGGTAGGCAGTTTTGGCATAGCGGGCGAGAATGCTTGCGTGCATCTCGGTGAGGGCTGTTCCCGAGGCGGCAACCACATTTTGTACGCCGCCTTGGTAGAGACTAATCAGGTCAAAGTAACCTTCAACGATGATGACTGCGTTCTCTTTGGCAATGGCGTTGCGACTGTGGTTGAGACCGAATAGAATTTCGCCTTTGTTGTACAGCGCCGTGTCGGGGCTGTTCATGTATTTGGGGCGATCAAAACCTTCTTGCTTGGGGGCCAAATCGCGTCCGCCAAAGGCGACAACGACTCCCGAAAGGTTCTGGATGGCAATCATCAGACGGTCGCGGAACTTGTCCGAAATGCCGCCGTTCTGCTTTTCTACGGCGAGTCCCGCCTTGACGCAATCGCGTGGCGAAAATCCATTGCGGGCGGCATAGCCTATAAAACCTTCACGTCCATCCGGAGCGTAACCGATGTGGAATTCCTTGCGTGTCGCTTCCGAAACGTTGCGCTTTGCCAGGTATTCCAAAGCTTTTGGGCTTAGGGAAAGTTGTTGCTCGAACCATTCGCAGGCGAGTTCGTTCAACTTGCGAACCATGGCGCGTTCTTCGGTGACTTCGGCGTTTTCCTTGGTCGTGAATTTAGGAAGGTCGTAACCCACGAAGTTTGCGACCCATTCAACCGCGCTATTAAAATCAACTTTTTCGTGTTCTTGCACGAACTTGAACACGTCGCCGCCCGCCCCGCAGGCAAAGCACTTGTAAATCCCGATGGTCGGGTTTACAGTCATACTCGGGGAATGGTCGTCGTGAAAGGGGCATACGCCCGCATAGCGATTCGTACCCGTCTTTTTCAGCGGCAAAAATTGCTGAATCACAAGCGAAATGTCTGCTTGCGATTTCAGTTGCTGAATGATTTCATTTGGGTAGAACGGCATACGCCCAAATGTAGAAAAGTTCGAAGCTTATACCACGGCTTTACTTTTCCAACGGCCGCTTCTCCAGCGCCAGATGTTCGCAAACGAACGGTAAAGTTCATCGGAAGCCATGCCGAGCCAAAGTCCTGGGAGACCAAGACCAACGACAAAAGCTAAAATAAGCGAAGTGGCGAGCCCGAGGGTCCACATCATGCCGCTCCCCACAATCGCCGGGAATTTGGAATCGCCTGCGGCGCGGAGTGAAGTCGTCACCACAAAATTGACTGCCTTGAAGGGCTGTACGGCGACATCGCACCAAAGGCAGATTTTGCCCAAGCGAATGACTTCGGGGTTGTCTGTGAAAACACGCAGGAGTTGCTCGCCCAAAAGGGCTACTCCAATCGCAAATAAAAGGCCGCTGGTAATAGCGACGGCGAGGGTTTGGCGTACACGCCTGTTCGCCTTGTCGTAGTCATGGGCGCCCACAAGGTGGGCTACGAGAATTTGGTTTCCGCTACCGAGGCCGACTCCCAAGATTACGGAGATGGCGGCCCAGTTACCGGCAAAAACGCGGGCTGTCATAGCAGTCGTGCCAACGTACACGACCATGGCGGTAATGAACACCTGGAATAGTTGGAAACTGATAGGCTCTGCGGCGGCGGGAAGCCCTATGCGAAGCCAGTCGGGGAGCAGTATGCGGGAACGTTTCCAATCGTAACGATGGCTTTGGTGATGAAGCTTGAATCGAAGAACTAACTGCAATATGACGGAAGAAATGAGCCATGAGAGCGCCGTGGCGAGACCTACACCGTAGACTCCCATTTTGGGGAATCCGTAAAGACCTTCCAAAAATACATAGTTCAAAAAGGCGTTGCTTGCAATGGTCAATACGTTTCCGAACAGGTTCCAAACGGTAAGGCCGTGTGTGGCGATAATTGCAGTCAACGTTGTTTGTAAAGAACGGAAGGCGAATCCGAAGGCAACTACCGAGAGAAATTGGCGTGCGAATTCGGCGGGCTCGTCCGTGAGGCCCATCCAGCGGGGAATTGCTCCCGCGAGTGGGAATACAATGAAATTTATGGCGATGCCCAGCAAAAGACTGCCATAAATAATCATGGTCTGTGTACTGCGTGCGTGGCTTTTTTGTTTGGCCCCGATGAATTGTGATGTAATGCTTGCTCCCGCTTGTGAAAATGCGTTGAGTGCTGTAAAAAGCGCTCCCAATATGGGCATCATGGCGCCCACACCGGCAGCTGCTGTTTCGGAGGTTCTTGAAAGGAACCAGCTATCCATCATGGGTTGGAGCATGCCCACGGTGAACGTCAAAATGAGTGGCCATGAGAGGCTTATGAGCGAACGGTCTTTGACCTCAATTTGTTTCATATTAAAATTTTAGCAATTGCTTTGTTGGTTAAAAAGATTGATACAGAGATATTTTGGTTCCCCGCGTATACAGAGAACTGCAACGTAAACGTCCATTAAAACACCCCCCTCAACATAAATATTTCCTTTTATGGATTTAGCTTTTGGGCGAGTTCTATTCTCGTATCCCTGCGGATGAGCGCTTGCTCAAAACGGCGTTTTTCTTCGTCGGATTCCGGTTCAACCGGTGGGGCCTGCACGGGTTTGCCATTGTCATCTATGGCGACAAAGGTGAAGTAGGCTCTGGCGACCGGAATTTCCTCGTTTGTATGGGCGTCGGTTTCGGTAATTTTTAATCCGATTTCCATGGAGGTTTTAAAAACGCGGTTTAAACAAGCGTGAATGTTCAAGATGGTTCCCACAAGCGAGGGCTTCCAAAAGCGAACGCCGTCTATGGAGACGGTGTTGACTTTTCGTCCGGCATGCTTAAAGGCAACGACACAGGCGGCTTCGTCCATGAGGCTCATTAGGTAACCGCCAAAAGCGATGTCCAAAGCGTTTGTATCTACCGGGTGGACAATGGCGTGCGATTCGAGCTTTGTCAATGCGACTTTGCGGGGTGCCATGTTGTTCGCAATTTCTGGGATGATACCTGTGTTCCTCATAAGATTTGTCTCATTTGGTTGATGATGAAATCTACGTCGGTAAAGGCGCAAACGGGTAAACTTAAAGCCTTGTTGCTAGCTTCCTCGGCAGAGTTCCTGTTGGAAACGTTCCCAAAGCAGGGCTGCTGGTGGAGAGCCATTGGGTAATGGATGCAGTAGGGTATTTGGGCTTGGTCCAGTTTGGCGATAAAATCATTGCGGTTATCGACGAGTAACGTGTATTGCGCGTAGGTACTTGTATTGCCTTCGGCAATCTTTTGCGGGCGTATCCCGTGAAGGTCTGCAAAAAATTCGTCGTACTTTTGGGCGTTTTTTTGTCGAATGGCGAGTTCGGCTTCAAAATGGTTCATCTTAACTTGCAGAATTGCTGCTTGCAGGGCGTCTAATCGGCTGTTGAGTCCGATGATTTCGTGCAAGTAGTGCTTGCTGCTGCCGTGGTTTGCTATTTGACGAATCTTTGCTGCGTATTCATCGTTATTGGTGAACAGGGCTCCGCCGTCGCCGTAGCAACCCAGTGGCTTGCTTGGGTAAAAACTGGTAATGGCAATGTCTCCAAAAGTGCAGGCGTAACGAGCGCCTTCATTTGTATGTACTTTGGCTCCAAAGGCTTGGGCCGCGTCTTCCAAAATCCACAAATGGTTTTGCATTGCTATTTCACGGAGCGCCTTGTATGGGGCGCACTGGCCAAAGAGGTCTACGGCGATAATTCCGCGGGTCTTGGGCGTAATTAATGCCTGTACGCTTTTTGTCGAAATCTGAAGTGTTTCGGGGTCTATGTCGGCGAATACGGGCTTTGCGCCTAGGCCTGCAACGCATTCGGCTGGGGCGATAAAGGTGAAATCGGGAACAATGACTTCATCTTCGCAAGAAACTCCGAGTGCCATAAGTGCTATGGTTAGGGCTTCCGTACCGCTCCCGCAGGTCAGGGCATGTTTAATTCCGCAAAAATTTTCCAATTTTTTTTCAAATTCCGTTATAATGGGACCGCCAACAAAGCAACCACTATCTAAAACGGCTTTTTCGGCCTGTTCTAGCTCTGTTTTATAGGCTGCGCGCTGGGCTATGAGGTTCACGAACGGAATCATACGGCGTAAATTTAGCAATTTTGACTGTTATAACAGGACTTGACAAATTTTTAAGCTTTACTATCTTTGTGCCAACAAAAATTTTTAAGTAGGTTTTACCCGGAGATATAAGGTGCCTCAACATAAATCTTGCAAAAAGCGTTTGCGTCAGGCCGAAAAGGCCAATGCTATGAACCGTGCAGCTCGTTCTGAAATTCGTGCTAGCCTTAAGGTCATTCGTACTGCTACCACTAAGGAAGCTGCTCTTGCCGAAATGCCGAAGCTCTTCAGCATGCTCGATAAGGCTGCTTGCTCTAAGCGCGCTGGTTTCAATGCTAACCGCGCTGCTAACTACAAGGCTAAGGTTGCCAAAGTCGTTAACGGCTTTGCTTAATCCCTCCTTCTAGTTGAGATTAGCTAAATTTTGAAAAAATACCGATGTACGTATGTACACCGGTGTTTTGTGTACCTGCGTGAAAGCTTTTTTTTCGGAGAGTTTGGGCGATTTTTTGAAAAAAATGTAGAAACTAATGATTTTTGAGTGGGTGGTTCGCTCTTTACGATTTAATTTTTACTAGATTAAATTCTAGAGAGTCAAGGATTTAAGATGTCTTCGATTAATTTTGCTACACGTGAAATAAGCTGTAAGGTCGTTTACTATGGCCCGGGTCTTAGCGGCAAGACCACAAATTTGCAAGTAATTCATCAGAAAATGCCTCAGGACAAGCGTACCGATATGGTGTCTCTTGCGACCGAAGGTGATCGTACGTTGTTTTTTGACTTTTTGCCATTGAACCTTGGTGATATTAAGGGCTTCAAGACTCGCTTCCAGCTTTATACCGTTCCTGGTCAGGTTTATTACAATAGCACTCGTAAGCTCGTTCTTCGCGGTGTTGACGGAATCGTCTTTGTGGCGGATTCCCAGCGTTCTCGTCAGGCCGAAAACCTGGAGAGCCTCCAGAATTTGCGTCAGAACCTGCAAGACTACGGAATGGATTTGGACGATATGCCGTTCGTGCTTCAATACAACAAGCGCGATATGGATAATGTGTTTACTCTAGACGAGATGAATGCTGAACTGAATGCCAATGGGGTTCCTTTCTTCCCGGCTACAGCTCATAACGGCAAGGGCGTGGTTACCACACTTAAGACCATCGCCATGCTTGTTATCGAAAAGTTTAATGTTAAGCAGGGCTTCCTCCGCAAGGCCGCCGAGAGTGTGAACAACACGGGCGTCCACGATGTGTCGTTGACCAAGGAAGGAGTCTCTGTTTCTCAGGCTGCACCTAAGCCTCCGGTTGCCCCTGTTGCGGCTCCGGGTACTCCTGCAGCAACGTCTCCTTTCAAGATGCCCTCTTTTGCAGCCAAACCTCCTACGGCGGGAGCACCATCCGGCGGTAGTGGTTCGGGCTTATTCCAGAAGGGCGTTACTTCGTCTCCGTTCGGTCGTCCTCGTGCAGCGGCCCCGGTATCGCGTATGCCCACGTTTGGTCGTGTCGTTGATAAGCCGCAGGAACCGGCGGATGATGAAATTGAACTTCGCCCCTACGTTCCCAAAAAGAAGTAGAGTCTGCGGCCTGGATTTTAAAAAGTAGGTATTGAATGAGTGATTTTACCATTTATTCCGATGATGTCGGTAAAGTGCGCCGTTTAATGCTAGCCTATCAGGCCAGCGTCAAGGCTGAATATGTTGTTTTGTGTCATCGTGATGGTTCCATTATTGCTGAAGTTGGTTCACTTGGTTTGGACGCAACTCCGCTTGCCGTGTTGAGCACTGCTTCGTTTGACTCTGCAAAACAGGTGGGACTTATGCTTGGTGGCGAAAATTTCCAATCGGTATCTTACGCAGGCGAAAATCGCTCGGTGTATATCGCTCCGGTGGACGAGGCCTTGCTGTTGGTGCAGATATTCTCGGGATCTCGCTTGCCGAATCGCATTGACGACTTTAACCGCTTGCTTGTCGAAAAGCTTGTGGATGCCGTTCCTGCCTTTACTCAGAACACCAGTAAGCTTATTTAATTGAGGTTCGTGTGGCTAACCATCCGCCACTTCGTAGCATTAGAAAAACGACGATACTTGTGCTCGTCGTTTTTTTGGCGTTCTTTGTACATCGCTTTTATGATATGTGGGTCGAAGACCATGCCGTACAGGACGTGGCGGAAACGGAACTTTCGCCCGCACAGAGCGTGGTTTGCCGCAATGTGGTCCGCGGAACGCCGTTTGGTGTCGATAGTGTTTTTGAAGAAAATACAAGACTTTATTTTTATTCCACGATTTCGAATGCAGTTCGCGTTTCTGCTGATTCCCTTGTTCACATTTGGTTTTGGGGAACCGATACGATTCAGGTGTTGCCGTGTGATGTGAAAATGGCAGATAATCGCAAGGGCATTGAAGATAAGCCTGATGTATCACCGTCTGATTTTAATGTGTGCCATACCGAAATTTCTCCGACGCTTTTGAAACCTGGCGAATGGAGCGTAGATTTGGTTGCGGGGCGTAAACTCCTCTCTAGCAGGCAATTCTTGATTGAAGCCGCCGGCAGGTAGTTTGTATGCGTGCGGCACTTGGGCTCAGGCCGTTCATTTTTTTATTTGCCTTTGGCAAAGCCTTTGCCTTGAATTTGGATTCAATCCCGGTATGGAATCCAAATTATCTTGTTCTAAATAAGAATGTGGAGGAGGCGTCTGGTTCGACGCTTAATGTCGGTGGTATCGAAAATTCAAATGCTTTGGATAAAAATCGGTTAGAAACGCACGGCTACAAAACAATGCAGGTCACGGTGGGCGATGGCGGCACTCAGGTTGACCAGGAACTTCGCCTGTCTATTCAAGGCATGGTGGGCGATAGCGTTTACATTGACGCTTTGCTAAGTGACGTAGACCGCAAGGCGGGAAATCAGACGACGGCAACGCTCCAAGATGTGGACCAAGTCTATTTTAGGGCCGAGAGTAAACATTGGATGGTCCACTTGGGCGACCTCACCTGGAAAGACGAAAACTTGGGGCTGTATTCCATAGACCGCTCAACACTTGGCGGCATGGTGGGCTTACGTGCGGGTTACACCGAAGTGCGTGGCGCCGCCGGTACCGACGAAGTCAATCGCTTGAGCCGAACGATGAATGGCGTTTCGGGGCAACGCGAAGGTTACTCGGTGAGTGAGTCCGGAGATTACTTGGCTATTGTCCCAAATTCCGAAACGGTTTGGCTCAATGGAAACAAGTTGACGCGCGATATTGATTACGATATGAATTACGCGGGTGGACTTTTGAATTTTAGGGGGAATAAAGTTCCTGGCCCCGATGACGAAATTCGCGTAGAATACGATGCTTACGAGGACGAAAATATTTACAACCTTTATGCAGCAAAGGCTAAATACCGTCATCCGAATTTGTACTTGGATTTGTCGGGCTTTCGATTGGAAAATGACCGTGATCGCTTAAAACGCAGGAGATGGACCGACGAGGATTATGCAACGCTCAAGGCCGATAAGGGAGGATCGTTATACCGCTACGACAGTACGCTTGGTGGTGTTGATTCGCTCTCGATATTGCAAAGGCCCGAGCGCACGGATCGCGCAGGGGCAAGAATGCGCTTGCAAGCTGATCACCGCTATTATGCGGATTTTGAAGTTGCCATGAACCGCTCCGATTCCAATACGGTTTCGCGGCATATAGACGGCCCCGAAGGAAAGGCTTTTCGCTGGTTTTTGACAACGGATTCCTCTTCGCGAATGGAAAAGTTCCCTGTGGCCTTTTCGGTGTATGGAAACTTTGTTGAACAGGGATTTGAAATAAGCAAGTTCCAAGGTAATGATTTAGATTGGAATTCCTATAAGTTACGCGATGAATGGGATTTGGATAGTACATTATTTGCTTTTGGTGATTTGCGCCACGATGAATTTGGAGTGCGTTTTAGAATGGGCGCTGATTGGTTCGCTAGCGCCTTGTGGGGTTACCGTCAAGGAGAAAATGAAGAATGGAATTCTTCGCGGGCGAAACTTTCACTCACTCACAAGAACAAAGAAGTGCAAAGCGATTTGAGTGCTATTCGTGTGGTTAGTGTGCAGGGAGCCGAATCGGAACGTTACCAAGGCCTCGCTTCTATTCAGTATTTGCAGGGATTTTGGCGCCCGTATGGTAATATGGACTTTCGGTATACGAAAATTTCTTCGGATGTAGAAGATGAAATTGCGTATGGTAAAAGTGGAACGGGCTTTAATTTGGTAAACGATAACTGGAATGCGAGTGAAGGCTTGGAAACGAAGCTTGCGAAGCGTCGAGGTGATACATATGGCGATGACTGGGCTGATTCTCTTAGGTCTATTGCTTGGACGCAAACTGCAGAATACCGAAGCCATTATGTTGATCTTACTCATTTTTTACAGTACGAAAAACGCGCAATCGATTCTTCGGGTGGCGAAAACAGCTGGATGGGAGATTTGAATGCTCGTTTAGGTGATGATGAAATCGGTATTTCGGGAAATGTAAATTTTAAACTGGGCTTGACTGAAGAACAGACTTATACTGCTATTTATAAGGCTGTTGCGCCTGGTACGGGCGATGTACGTTATGACAGCCTTACGGGAGCGTTTATTGAGGGCGTTGACAACGGTGATTACGTTTACGAGGGCATGGGTCGTAATGATTCTGTGGGGGCGGTTCGTGCATCAAATGCAACATTTGGATTGGATGTTGATGTAAATCCCGGATTATTGTTGGGTATTCGTCAGGGAATTTTGAGGGATATTACTATCGGGGGCTCTTATAGCGCCGAAAGTGAAGACACTACGGGGAAAACATTGTACTTTCCGGCGGCGACACCACAGGAACTTCGAAAGGTTTCTTCGGGTAATGTGTCGTGGGAAGCCCGCTTGAATTGGGAGCATTCGGTTGGACTTTCGCTAACTTACAAGCCTGGGGCCGATTACGATAAAATGCTCAGTTCCATTTCGTATTTCGAAACGAATTTTCACCATGATATTGACGCTGGATTCCAAATCAATGAAAATAATTTTGCTGGAGCAACGCTTTTGCTCGAAGATGAGGAATTGAACGCCTTGCAAAATTTGAAATGGAATACACGCGATGTTTCGGGACGTTACCGCTATAGTTTTTTTGATGGCTTTCATGTGGAACCCGGGGGCCGTTACCGTACGGGTTCGGGAAATGATGATGCTGATTATGAATTTGAAGCTAACCTGTGGGAAGCCTCTTTACGTGTAGGATACGTTAAGGACGGCATGGTTGATGCATTTGTGCGTTTTGCGACGGTTCAAATGGAAAGTGGGGGGGGTGTTATCCCGTACCAGATGATGTCGGGCTTTAGCGAAGGTAGAACTTACCGCTTGGAAGCGTCTGCTTCTGTGGATGTGAATGATTTTATCTCCTTTGGCTTGCACTATGTGCTGCGCTTTGGCGATGCCGAAGAAAATGTGTTCCAAAAATTGAGCACCGAAGCGAGGGCGTACTTCTAATGCGTAGAGAATTGAGCACATTCCTGCTTTGGATGAGCTTCGCCATTTTATTTGCGGGCGGTGCTGTCGCTAATGAAAATTGTCGCATTGCGCGTGTAGTGTGGACTGGCGAACATTCTGCATTTGACGAAACGCAGATGAATGCTGTGGTGGGGGAACCTTGCGAATCTTGGAGCGGTGTGGCTGGCCGTTTGCAACGCTACTATGAAGACCAGGGATTTATTGCGGCGCAAGTTGTGGGAAATGTTGTCGCAGATTCTGTAGTTCCAAATTCAAGTGACGAAAATGCAGCTCCTTCTATGGCGACGCTCTCGGTGGAACTTCGTCGTGGGGCGGGCTACGTGTGGGCTCCTGTTGAAAATCAAGATTCCAGCGGGGCGAAACCTGAGGTTTTCCGCAGGCTTTCGGGACTTCTTGAGGGTGCTCCGGTTTCGCTCACGGATTTGGAACGTTCCGAACGCAAACTCGCTCGTATAGGTTACTTCGAGAAGACCGCCCCGGTTCGCCTTTATCGCGATCCTGCTCGTAACCGCATTATTCCGCTCTTTAGCATGCGCAAGGCTACGGTTTCGGAGGCCGAGGGCTTGTTGACTTATTCTAGCGACGAGAATGTTTGGGAGGGCCAAATTGACGTGAACCTCTACAATATTGCGGGTACGGCGCGCGATTTGCAGTTGGAGGGCTTTACCGGTGAGGATTCTCGCCACCTTGTAGGGAGCTACAAGGAACCGTGGATTTTGGGATCCGCCTGGAATGTGGTTTTGCGCGGTAGTTTTGACGAAGAAACGCTAGAGGAAGATGTTTTGGATTCTACGGAAACACCGACGGGGGAAACTCGGGAGTTCGTGGAACAGAATATTGTGGGCGAGGTGGGTGTCACTCGCGATATTGGTTTTGATTTGAGCGTCGGGGTGTTCTTTGGTGTAAGCGAAGACGACAAGCACTCTTCATTTGAGGTAAGCTACGTTTCGCTGGATCGATTTGCGCTTCCGCGCAGTGGCTGGCGTGTGGACGGGGCTTTTGCCTACAAAATGGACCGTCCGGATTCGCTGGATAATTTCCTCAATGCTACCGCCCGCTTGCAGACGTACATCCCGTTGCACGGGAACTTCATTAGCCGCTTTACGGGATCCGCGGGTGGAATTTTCCCGACGGATGCTTCCTTGAAACGTACGGACCTATTTGCCCTTGGGGGCCTCGACAGCTTCAAGGGCATGGGGTATCGCTTTGTGCGTACACGAGCCTACGGGTTCAGCGAAGCCGCCCTCCTATGGCAGGACGGCTACGACCTGAGTATTGAACTCTTCTACCAGCCGGGTCTTTATCGCCGGCTTTTTCCCGGCCACGGCTGGGCTCGCGAACAGGATTACGGCATTGGCTTTACGCAATACCGCAAGAATTGGAGCGTTAATTTGTATTACGCCCTGAGGAACGGCTGCGACTACCTCGAAGGCATCCTCGGCTTCGGCGTCAAGACGCTGTTCTAAATGATGTTGGAACTAACTAATAGTAAGCAGTAAACAGGATTTATAATGGCGGCTACGCCGCGTAACTACCCGCCAAACAAAAAACACTGATCCAAAAATCTCTCGTCTAATTAACCATAATAGTAAGCAGTAAACAGTAAGCAGTAAACAGGATTTATAATGGCGGCTACGCTGCGTAACTATAAAACCTAGCCACCAACCACCAACCACAAACCACTATACAGGTGTCTTGCTTTTTTCGCCGGCGATTTCACGCACGAGTTTCGGGACCATGTAGCCCGGCAACTTTGTCCGTATTTTGGCGATCAGGTCGCGGGCGGCATCGTCGCTGACTTCAAAGTGCGCGACGCCTTTCGCATGATCTAGCTGGTGCAGATAGTAGGGGAGGACTCCCTGCTCGAAAAGTCTGCGACTCAGTTTTACGAGCGTTTCCGCACTGTCGTTTACGCCTTTCAAAAGTGCGCTCTGGTTCAAAAGAGTCCATCCTGCGAATTTCAACTGCCCGAATACCATCTGGGATTCCTCGTCGAGTTCGTCGGGGTGGTTCACGTGCGTCACGAGAACGCATTCGAAACGGGCCGGCAGTTCGCGCAGGAGTTCGAAGTGCTGCATGGCGAGGTCCGGGCGCATGATGGGGAGCCTCGTGTGGATGCGGAGCGTGGTGACGGAACTGTGCATGGCGATGGATTCCACGAGGTCGCGGAACTTGCCTGGCGAAAGCATCAAGGGGTCGCCGCCCGAAAGGATCACTTCCCAGATGTCGGTGTGCACGTCGAGCCAGTTCGAAACCTCGCTTGCGATGTCTTGGACGCCTTGGAACGGGTAGTTCCTGCGGAAGCAGAAGCGGCAGCGCACACCGCAGGCGCTGGTCGAGACGACGAGCGCACGGTTGTCGTATTTCTGGATGATGCTGTCGCACTTGCCTGCGGGGAGGTCCCCGACGGGGTCGTCCACGAAACCAGGTACGGTCTCGTTTTCCTTTTTCGACGGCAGCACTTGGCGCAGGAGCGCTTCGGGGTCGTTTGCGTTCTTGATTAAACTTGCGTAGTGCCTGGAGCAGTTGAACGGGTAAGTTGGAGTTTCGTCGAGGTCTATGCCTGCGCTTGCGGCGATTTTTGCAGCGAAATCCTTTCCTAAATACTCAAAAAAGTCAGAAATTTGCGTAAAAGCTTTTACAGAATCTTCCATTATATGCTAAATTTAGTTCAAAAAACCAAAAGAGGATAATATGGGTACTGTAAGCACCAACGAATTCCGCAAGAAACTCAAAATCATGGTTGATGGTCAGCCGTATGAAATCATCGAAAACCAGTTCGTGAAGCCGGGTAAGGGCCAGGCCTTTAACCGCGTTCGCATCAAGAACCTCGTGACTGGTCGTACTCTCGAACGTACTTGGAAGAGCGGTGACACGGTTGAAGAAGCCGACGTGACCTACACCGAAATGACTTACCTCTACAATGACGGCGAAACTTGGTTCTTCCTCGATAACGAAACTCAGGAAACCATGGAAATTGCCAAGGCCAACCTCAACGGTTGCGAAGTTTGGCTCCTCGATGGTGCTACTGTCGAAGTCACTTGGTGGAAGGATCCGAAGACCCTCTCTACCCAGGCTATCGAAGTTATCCCGCCGACCTTCGTCGACCTCATGATCATCGATGCTCCTCCGGCTGTCCAGGGCAACACCAGCGGTAACGTTCTCCGTGAATGCACCGTTGAAACTGGCGCCAAGGTGATGATTCCGCTGTTCATCGAAAACAACACCAAGATCCGCGTGGATACCCGCGACGGTTCTTACCTCGAACGCGCAAAGTAATTCTTAGTTGAATTATTTAAAAAGCCTTCGGTTCAAACCGAGGGCTTTTTGTTTGCGCATTTTTTAAGAAATCTCTTGGATTCGTTTACTTCAGCGCTTCGCGGAACGCCTTTGCGACTTCGTCGGGCCTATCGCTCTTGAGCCAGCTGAGCGTCTCGGTGCCGCGGTAACTCCAGGCGAAGATGTTATCAATTCCTGCAGCGCGGCTTTCTTCCACGGCGATGGCGAGATCGTTTTCGCGGCCCGCCTCGATCTGGTAGGCTTTGATCCACATTTGCACAGCTTTGTTGTACTTGGTGGCGATGGCGGTCAACTTGCGGGCTGTCTCCGCATATTTCTCGCGCACCCATTCCTCGGAGGCTCCCTTTTCCCAATACGGGTCGCTTGCAATTTCGTCGACACTTGCGAGCGAGGCAACTTTTCCCCAGTCGTCGAGACCGGCGGGGAACCACGGCGGGAGCATGCAGACGCAGTTCCTTTTTCCGCGGTTGTGTACGTCCTCGGTCATTTCTTTAAGGAATCCAATGAGACAGTCTTCGCGGAACTGTTTTACGTCACAAGCCTGGTCTGGCGGCATTTGGTCAAAGGTGGCCGCGGGCATTTCGTAGCCGAAGCGCTTGCGAAAGCCTTCGCGGCAGCGTTCGCAGCGGCAACTCCAATTGCTAAGGCCGCCTTTCTCAAAATAAAAATGAGGCTCGTCCCAAAAAATCGTGCTTACCTTTGTTGCGCATACTGCTGCAATCCACTGGTGCATGTATTCGCGGAACTTGGGGTGGTTCGGGCAGGCGGCGACTTTCGGATTCCCGTCGAGTGCGACTTGGCATAAGTCGTGGTCGCGAGCTGTGAGTTCTGAATAGGCTTCACCTCCAAATACGCGACCGACGCCCCACGGGTTCACGTAGACTTGCAAATCCATGTCGGCGGATGCATCTATGATTTGTTTCATGGAGTCGAAGTAGTATTGCAGGTCTTCTTCGCTCCAGGTGTGGAGCACGGCGTTAAACCCGGCGGCCTTGATGTCGGCCATGTCGGCTAAAACGTGCTTTGGCGAACGTACGCCAAAATAGCTTACGCCCTTAATTTTAACAACGGAATTGGTCATAGAAAAAATTCGATTAACTTTCGGCCCATTGCGGGGTCGGTGTACTCAGCAAAACCTGCTGGAGCGTCTGGCTCCACTCGTCTTCGTTCACTGGTCTGCGAATCCAGTAAAGGCTGTCGGCGCCCTTTTGGATTGGCATGTCGTCGGGGACGATTTCCACAATCCAGGATTCGGGGATGGCCTCGTGTAATTTTTTGCTGAACTTGATGTTGACGTCCTTGGGACGGTCGGCGTGGTCAAAAATGATGAGCGCCGGGGATTCGCCTTCGATGAGTGCTGTTTCCAAGATGTTCTGGGCGTCTTCGATGGAATTGCACGTATACATCGTGGCGTCTTCGGCCATATCGTTCTGCAACAGCCAACGAAGAGTCCATTGACTCATCTTGTCGAGGCTGCCCGGTGATGATGGCGATATGAAGAAAATGTGTCCCACGGCCTAAAAGATAGGTTATTTAGAGCAAATTGTGGATAAATAAAAGGCCGTTTTTAAAATTTTATTTTTTATGACAAGGATGTTCCCGACTTATCCACAAGAAATAGCCAACTTGTTTTTTTTTGCCCTAAAAGCACCTCAAACCGGACACCCCAGTTTTAGGTCGTTACGTTATATAGTAAATTGCAGGTATGTTTCCTGATTTAGGTGAATTTCGTTTAGTCAACAAGATTTTATCAAATCCGGCGAACTTTGAACAAAAGGGACCGGAATTCCGTTCGTGGCTCCCCGTCGGGGATGATGCCGCTATTTTTGATGGGTGGCTTGCCACAAAGGATTTGTCTGTAGAGAATGTGCATTTCCGTATGGACTGGTCCACTCCGGAGCAGGCTGTAGAAAAACACATTGTTTCTAACGTTTCGGATATTTCCGCCATGGGCGGACGTCCGCGTTTTGCCCTTTTTGGTCTGTGCGTCAATAAACATTGGTCTGTTGATGTTCGAGACCGCGTGGTCAAGGCTGTTTCGGAGGGTTTTGCCAAAAGAGGTATTGCCCTGATTGGGGGCGATACTGTTTCTGGCGAGGTCGGAATGTTTTCGACAACGTTATTAGGGGAACAGGTAGCTGACCATGCTTTGCTTAGGAGTGCCGCAAAACCCGGCGATGATGTTTGTGTGGCCGGAACCCTTGGCAAGTCGGCGGCAGGCCTTTGGATTTTGATGAATCATCCAGAGGATATAGGTCGTTTTCCGAGTCTCGTGGAATACCACTTGTGCCCAAAAATCAAGGAGGATTTTGGGGCCCGATTAGTACAAGCTGGGGTAAAGGGAGCGTGTATGGATATTAGCGATGGCTTGAGCTCGGAATTGAATCATTTGGCCCTTTCTTCGCGGGTTTCCATTGAAATTGAGGCAAAAAAATTGCCCATAGACCCTGAAGTACAACGCATGTCGGATTATTACGGCCTGAATTCCCTTGAATTTGCCATGAATGGGGGTGAGGAATATCAACTATTATTCACCAGTTCCTATAAAAATGATATATTTCAAAAGGGTATATCTCGCATGGAGATGTGTGTGTTAGGAAATGTCGTGCAAGGCGATGGAGTCTACATGGTGCATCAAGATGGAGAAAGGAAAATTATTAAAGCGCAGGCTTGGTCTCATTTATGATAAGTAATGCAAAAATGAACTTAAGTGAATTGCTGCTTCGTCAAGGAGTTCTTGATGAAGACCAGCTGGCTCATGCGATGTCGGAGCACAAGCGCACGGGCATGGCCTTGGCGAAGATTCTCGTTCGTCTAGGCATGGTGAGCGAAGATACTCTTACCAGCATTTTGGGTGTGCAGATGCAGTCCACCACCAAGATGCGTATTGGTGAGATGCTCATGAAGCAGGGGTTCATTAATCAGGAACAACTGGATAAGGCCCTTGAAACTCAAAAAGCCACGGGTAAGCGTTTGGGACGCACCTTGGTGGATTTGGGCTTTATGCCCGAAGAACGTTTAATCGAGATTCTCTCTAGGCAGTTTGAAGTGCCTTATGTGAAACTCGAAAATTTCCATATTGACGCTGACGCCTATACGTACTTGCCCGAAGATTTGTGCAAGGCCTATAAGATTGTGCCGCTCTTCCTTTCTAAAACGGAAGATGAACGTCGTATTCAGCGAGTCGCTCTTGCTATTGCAATGACGGATCCCACCAATATGCGTGTGATCAACATTGTGAAGTTTAAGGTCAAGATGGAAGTGGACGTGGTCATGGCATCTGAAGCCGATGTCCAGAAGGCCATTGAACGTGTGTTTGCGGGGCACGGCCCTGCCGAAGAATCCTTGGCTGAACTTATTGGCGAATCCAAGGAAGGCGAAGAACTTGAAACCGTTGAACGCGGTCAGGGCGGTGGCGATGAACCCGAACTGACCGACGAAGAAGGTCGTCAGGTGGTGAAAATCGTGACGACCTTGATTCACGAAGCTATTGCACGCCACGCTTCCGATATTCACTTGGAGCCGCAGGAAACCTTCCTCAAGCTCCGCTACCGTATTGATGGTGACCTTCAGGTGATGGCGCCGATTCCCGCGCGCCTCATGCCTCAGATTCTTTCTCGTATTAAACTTCTTTCCAAGATGGATATTGCTGAAAAGCGTAAGCCGTTGGATGGGCGTTTCACCGTGCGTTACAAGGGTGCCGAAGTTGACCTTCGTGTGAGCTCGTTCCCGATTTCTCTGCGTAAGCGCGGCGTTTGCGAAAAAATCGTTATGCGTATTTTGGACCCGAATTCGGGTCAGTTCCCGCTTAAGGATATGGGCTTTGACCCGCGCGTATTTAAGCAGTTTATTGATGCCATCAATGCCCCGAACGGCATTGTGCTGGTGACCGGTCCGACGGGTTCCGGTAAGTCTACTACGCTTTATGCTTCCATTCGTGAGATTCTAGATAGTACGATCAATATTTCGACCATGGAGGACCCTGTCGAATTGAATATCGACGGTGTCAACCAAGGACAAATTAACGTGGCCGCTGGGTTTACATTCGCCGCAGGCATTCGTGCTTTGCTTCGTCAGGACCCGGACGTCATTATGATCGGTGAAATGCGTGACCAAGAAACCTCTACCATGGCTATTGAAGCTGCTTTGACGGGTCACTTGGTCTTTAGTACGCTCCATACGAACGACGCTGCTGGTGCATTCCCTCGTTTGCTCGAAATGGGATTGGAACCGTTCCTTGTGTCTACGGCTATCAAGGGTGTGCTGGCTCAACGTCTTGTGCGCCGCATTTGCAAGTTCTGTAAGGAACCCGTAGAAGTTTCGGAATCCTTGCGGGATGAATTGCACCTCACTCCCGATATGCAGTTCTATCACGGTAAGGGTTGCGATAAGTGCGATGGTTCTGGTTACAAGGGACGTTGCGGTATCTATGAGTTCCTGGTGCCAAACGAATCTGTTCGTAACCTGGTCATTAAGCGTGCTTCTGGCGACGAAATCAAACGTTGCGCCATGAAGGAGTGCGACATGATTACGCTTCGCATGGATGGCATTAATAAGGCCCTGCAGGGACTTACCACGTTGGAACAGGCTGTAGGCGCTTCTACGGCCGACGATTAATCCATTTTGTGGCCTGTAAATTTGAGCGGGTTTGGAACATTCCAAACCTGCTTTTCTTTTTGCGGTTTTAAGAAATTACTATATTGCACAAATGTGTAAAATGCGGGGTGTTTCTCCGCGCTTTTTTGGAATTTTTTTATGGCGAACATTGTTGATGCGAGTGTACTTGATAGAGAGTTGAATCCGGAGCAAGCGGCTGCGGCAAAAAAGATTAATGGCCCTATGCTTATTTTGGCGGGGGCTGGTTCGGGTAAGACTCGTGCCATCACGTACAAAATTGCGCATCTGGTTTCGTACCACAATGTGGAAGCAAATCGCGTGCTTGCGGTGACGTTTACCAACAAGGCTGCCCGCGAGATGAAGGACCGTATCCAGAAACTTTTGGATTGCCGCATGGCGTTTAGCTGGATGGGGACGTTCCATTCTGTTTGCCTTAAGATGCTCCGCCTGTGCTTGACCAAGGAGACCGTCGTTCAAAAAATGGGTGGCGGCGCACCATGGTATGACGCCAACTTCTCGATTTACGATGACGACGACCAAAAGCGCTTGCTCAAGGAAATTTTAAAAGAAGATGTGGGCGACAACTTTGAAGCGTCCGATGTAAAAAAGTTGCATGGCGCCATTTCTAGATTCAAAAATACCGTGCTTTACCGCGCTACCGGGCCAACGTTGCAAACTCCAGACGTGGCGATGGAACAGGCCGAGTTCGCCGATCAAGAGAGGTATGCTCGCTATTACATGGAATACCAAAAGCGTTTGCTCGCTTCCAATGCGATGGATTTTGACGACTTGCTCTTTAACACGGTGCTCATGCTGCAAAAAGTGCCTAGTGTGGCGAATCAGTTGGCAGAGCGATTCCAGTATGTGGTCGTAGACGAATATCAAGACACCAATGACGTGCAATATGAGCTCCTCAAATTATTGATTAATGAACAACGTAATGTGACGGTTGTGGGGGACGACGACCAGAGTATTTATGGTTGGCGAGGCGCAAACATCAAGATTATTCGTAATTTCCATCGCGACTTTGCCCCGGTGACAATCGTGAAGTTGGAACGCAATTACCGCTCAACCTCGAATATTGTAAAGGGCGCGGGTTCCGTGATTGCGCACAACGTTCGCCCCGCCGAAATGGAAAAGAAGGTGTTCTCTAAAGAAGAGGCGGGTGACCCGATTCGCGTGCGTCACCTGATGGACGATCGTAGTGAGGCTCAGCAGATTGCAAACCTCATCTCGGTGGCTGGGCCCGATATGTATTCCAAGACGGCGATTTTCTACCGCACCAATGCGCAATCGCGCGTGATTGAAAAGGCGCTGAACGATAACCGAATCCCGTCGGTCATTTTTGGTGGCACCAGGTTCTGGGACCGCAAGGAAATCAAGGATGTCTTGGCGTACTTGCGTTTACTCTCTAACGAAAAGGACGATGCCGCCCATTTGCGCGTTATCAATACGCCACCTCGCGCCATTGGCAAAACGACGGTCGAGGGTGTTTTGGATCGTGTCCGCACTGGCGAGGGAACTTTTTGGCAGGTTCTGGTGGCCGAGGCTAATGGTGTTGGGCGTGCCGCCCCGAAGCTCAAGGGCTTTACCGACATGGTGCAAAGCTGGAAGGATTTGATTGCGGCGGGTGAGACACCGCTCCCGATTCTTGCGGAGCGCATCATTAACGATACGGGCTACAAGGACTTTTTGCGCAAGGAAGATGAACTCACGGCGGATGAACGTATTGGCAACTTGGATGAAATGGTGAACGCCATTCGTGAATTTGACGAAGAACATCCTGGAGCGACACTTGACGCCTTCTTGCAAGATATTTCACTTTTGACCGATGGCGACAAGAAGGTCGATACTTCCAAGGGCATGGTGACCCTCATGACCATCCACATGGCGAAGGGCCTGGAATTCAATACGGTCCACATTGCGGGCTGCGACGAAGAAATTTTCCCGCTGGTGCGAGGAACGTCCTTTGCGGGTGGCGAAGAAATGCGCGAGCAGATGGAAGAGGAACGTCGCTTGTTCTATGTGGGTTGTACCCGCGCCGAAAAGAAACTTTATCTGTACCATGCGGAACGTCGGTTCTTCCAGGGGACTATCCGTCCGTTCGCACCGTCCAGGTTCCTCAAGGAGCTGGACCCGAGTGTCGTGGAATTTACGCCGCTTATTGACGAGCATTCGGCGGGTGGCTTTGGCTCGAATGGTCAAATCAAGTACAATTCGGCGCCGGTCGGTATGTTCCGCCGTCCGTCAAGTTCTAGCTCCTCCAGTTTCTCGGGTTCTTCTTTTGGCTCGTCGTCGGGTTCTTTTTCGGGTTCCTCGTCAAGCGGTTTCCGTAGCGGTTCTTACGCCACGCGTCCGTCAGTGCCTGCGTCTATCCGCAAAAACGACCAGCGAATCGTTTATCGCAATCCCATCAAGGTGAAGCCTCCGGTGGCTCCGTCGGGTCCACGTGTGGTCTACGATGAGTATAGCGAGAATCCGTACCATCCGGGAGTTCGCGTGCGCCACTTCAAGTATGGCGTCGGGGTGATTACCGCTTGCTCGGGTACGGGCGAAAATGCCCGCGTGGACGTACGTTTTAATGGGGATGGAGCCGTCAGGACCATCATTCTCAAGTACGCCGCGCTTGAAATTATTTAACAGAATCAAATTTTTGTATATTTTGGTTGAAAAATTGAGGTTTTTATGCTTGAACGTGAAGAAGTCATGAAGCTTGCAAAGCTTAGCCGCCTGAGCATCGCAGAAGAAGATATCCCTGCGGTGAAGGGCCATTTGGACAACATGCTGAACCACTTGGAAGCCCTGAAGGCTCTGGACCTTTCTAACGTGGAGCCGATGACCGCTGTCGAGAACGGCGCGACCATCCTTCGCGAAGATACTCCGGTGCAGGGATTCTCTCTGGACCAGGCTTTTGCGAACGCTCCGGCTGTTGAAAATGATCACTTCGCTATTCCGAAGGTGATTGGCGGTTAATTTTAGCGACTGGCTGGGCGCTTTCTTTTTTTGGGGCGCCTTTTCAGTGATTCTTTTCGCAACAAATTATGGCTGCAGTTCATTGCATTGTTCCGGCGCGTATGGGGTCTTCTCGTTTCCCGGGGAAGCCCCTTTTTAAGTTGTGCGGCAAAGAGATGATTGTACGCACCATGGAACGCGCGCACCTTGCTAATTGCTTTGACCGCATTGTTTGCGCGACCGACAGCGAATGCATCGCGGAGGTCGTTTCCAAGGCGGGCTTTGATTATGTAATAACAGGCCCTGCGGCGACGGGTTCTGATCGTGTGGCCGAGGCGGCTCGCATTTTGGACCTTGATCTGGTGGTGAACCTGCAGGGCGATGAACCTCTTGTGGAGCCTTCGGTGCTCTGCCGTGTGGCGCAAGAACTGGCGGCGCATCCGGATTGCTGGGTGACGGTCGCGTGCCCGCTGAACCCTGCCGAGAGCGAACTCAAGACGGTGGTGAAAGTTAAAGTTAAAGACGGCTTTGCCGTAGATTTTACCCGTGTGGTTGCTCCGGAGGAGGCTCCACTCTGGTTCCAGCATCAAGGGATTTACGCTTATTCAAGGCGCTCCCGCGATGAATTCTCCTCCTTGCCACAGAACGCGGTTGAACTGGAACGCTCGCTAGAGCAAATGCGCATCATGGGCATTCGCCCGATTCGCATGGTACAGAGCCAGTTCCCGAGCATCTCCGTGGACGTGCCTTCCGATGCGCAAGCGGTGGAGGCGTTAATTACAGAATGTGAGTCCAAGAGGTAGCTTTATGCTGAACTCAAAAATAATGGGACTTGATTCGTGTAAGCTATATCCGGTGTCGACTTCCGAGTTGAAGGTGGTGCCGGATGAACTCTGCTGAGAAGAAAGTCCTTCATATAGCCCTAGTCCTTTTTGCCGTTGGCGTTTTAGTTCGCGTTCTCCCGTGGGGTGTTCCCGCGATTGAGGAACGGGATGAACCGTCCAAAGTGGAATATACCTTTGTTACGAATAAAGTAACGGAGGCCGTCGTGGACGAGAATTTGTCTGTTGTGGATGAATCCGTACCTGCGGTTAATCCCCCAAAAGCCAAAAAGAGAAAAAAATCTGCAAAAAAAAGCAAAATTATCCCTTTGCCGATTAAAATAAACTCGGCCGGGATAGACGAACTTTGCGCCCTAAAAGGGGTCGGCCCCAAGCTTGCAGAGAAGATTTTGGCGTTCCGAGAGCAAAATGGCCCCTTTTTGACCCCCCAGGACCTGCAAAAAGTGCCTGGAATAGGCAAGAAAAAATTAGAAGGGCTACTACAAGGGGTAATTTTTGATTAGTTTTAGGGAGTACAACTTTCATAAGTCGTTGAGTATATGAGTGATACGAAGATTTACCTCGGTATTGAAGTTGGCGATGCTTCCCTGAAAGTCGCCCTCTTGGACTCTGCTGAAAAGCGAGTTCTCAAGACTGCAGTTCTGGAAACAGAGACCAGCCCCATAGATGATATCTATACGTTCGAAACGGTCCTCCAAGGGTGGATGGACGCCAATCAGCTTGAAGATGTTCAGGCGATTTCGGTTTCTATCCCGGCGTTTCGTTCGATTATTCGCCAGGTTTACGTGCCTGCAGAGGCCGCTGCGCACCTTGACGAATACCTCCGCTGGTATCTTGGTCTTATCACCAATGCCGAGAAGGACGCTTATGTCTTGGATTACAAGGTTTTGAGTGGCGAAGCTTCTCTTGGACTTACGGTCCTTATGATCGCCGTCCGACGTCAGTGGGTGGATGCCCTTCGTAAGGGCTTCCGTACAAAATCGCTTGCTCCGAAGTCCATGGATGTCGACGTGCTCTCTATTTTGAACTTGATGGACATTGGCAATGGCGTAAATAACATGCAATGCGTTATCAAGGCCGACTATATGGGTGTGACTTTGATTTGGCTTGCCAAGGATAGCCTGCTTGGCTTGCGTTGTGTGTCTACACTGCCGCTTGTGAACAAGTCTCGAGAAGAGGCTTATGAATTGCTCGCCAGTGAAGTGATGGCTCAAATTAACTTGGCCAAGGAAGAGAATGCCGCCTTGGACATTCGCCAGATTAACATTTGCGGTGAACTTGCGATGGATCCTTTGTTTGTGGAAGATCTTCGCAAGAGCTGTGAAGATTATCAGCTCACGCTTTTGGATTCCTTCTCCAATCTTAGGCTGCCGGTCGAGGAGCAGGATTCCACTGCCGTGCTCTGCTGCTCTGGCGCTATCGGAACTGCCCTGAGTGTGATGGAGGGTGTATGATTCGTTTGAATTTGATTGATGCCGCCGAACGCGATATACAGGAAGATGTCCTGAACACGGTACATGTGACGAATGTCGTCGCGCAAACCAAGACTTCTAAAAAGAAGATTTTGACGATTGCTGTGGCCGCCTTGTTTGCGGTAGTTGCTTTCAGTTGCTTCCTCAGTATTTGTGGAGTTCCCAAGCAGTTGCAGGGACTTTTCCCGAGTGCTTATCTTGAAATGATTGGGGCCGAAGACCCGAGTAGGGCTGCTTTGACCTTGGGTGCTGGTCAGACGACCTCTGCCGGTGGATCTCTTGAAGCACAGGCTGCTGCGGCAGAAGCTGCTTTGAAACGTCGTGAATCCTTGACGATTAAGCAGGTGGTTGGCGAAATTAATCCGACGGCCTTGTTCAACAACAAGCGTACGGACTTTAGCCAGTTCCTGCCGATGGAAAAGATTTCGTTCCAGCGTGCTGCTGTTGCTCAATTCTTTACGTTCCTCAATACGGCAACACCGGACGATGTGGGCTTCTCGGATTGCGTGTTCCAGGCTCCGAACTTCTACTATGTGCGTGGTGTCGCTGCAAAGCCTACTTCTCAGCGTAGCTTCCTGGATCGCATTAAGTCTGTGTCTGGCGACTTTAGAACTCCTCCGCTTCCCGAAAACGCTCCGGCAACGGACATTACCGCTTTTGGTCTTTATAACGTGACCAATGCCAATATGAATGCGGTGACTAAGTTTGTTCCGGCTGCAGAACTTGCTAGCGAAGTCAAGGCTTTAAAGACTTTGGGTGCAACAAATAAAGTTGTTCTTAATGGGTTCGATAAGCCGTCGATTGAAGACCTTGGCGTTTATAAGCGTTATACGTACGCTTTGACGGCTACTTGCGATTATACGGAATTGCAGTCGTTCTTTACGGCGCTTGCAGAATCTCCGATTCGCGCTGCTGTGCAGAAGGCTGAATTGAAGTTCGCGAAAAAGAACATGTTGACGTCTCTGCGCGTCGAAATGTTTGTTGCTCCGTAATTATGCCTATCCGCATTACCGGTGGCGCTCTTCGTGGGCGCCAAGTTCCATCTCCTTTGACAATGAAAACAAGACCTACGGGTTCTAGAACCCGCGAGGCGTTGTTTAACATTTTGCAGGGCGTTGAGGGGTTTCGCGTACTTGACTTGTTTGCAGGTTCTGGCATTATGGGCATAGAGGCTTTGAGCCGCGGAGCTGCCAGCGTGACTGCTGTAGAAATGGCTCATTCGCAAGCGCATCTTGTGTTGCAAGCCTACAAGGCATTGAACTTGACGTCGCAACTTACTTTGTTAGAAACAAATGCATTGACGCTTTCTAAAGAACTGCTTTGTGCAAATGGGGGCTTTGACTTGATTTACGCGGATCCTCCGTTCAAGGATATGGAGTATCCGGATTTGCGCCTGTTTTTAGATTGGCTTAACCCTTATGGAGTTGCCGTGTTTGAAGCTCCTAGCCGGAGTGTTCCTAGGTGGGCGCAAGAGGACGAAGCGCAAGATAAGGTTCGTATTCGCCGCTATGGAGAGTCGAGCTTGCTCATTTACCGCGCTTAAATCGCTTTTTACCCTTTTAAATTTGCACAATGTCGGGATTGGTGCGTTTCCCCTGTACCTGAGTGCTTGAATTTTCTAAATTGTGGGTATGAAAAGAATTGCAGTATTCGCCGGTTCTTTTGATCCGTTTACCTTGGGTCATTTGGATGTTGTAAAACGTGCTTCGGCTATGTTTGACACCCTGTGGGTTGTTGTTGCCCAAAATGCAAGCAAAAAAAATATGTTTGACTGTGTTGCCCGTGCGCAAATGGCTAAGGCTGCGGTTGCTGGTTTGGCGAATGTGAAGATCGCTGTTCACGAGGGGCTTACGGTTGATTTTATGAAGTCTGTCGGGGCTACGTATTTGGTCCGTGGAATTCGCGGTGCCTGTGACTTGGATTTTGAACAGACGGTTGCTTGGAATAACAAGACCCTCTATAGCGAAGCCGAAACGGTATTTTTGATGAGCGCTCCGGAACACTTGGCGGTGAGTAGCACCGTGGTGAGAGAACTTCTCAAGTGCGGTTCCGAGAATTCCACCCTTGCGTCGCAAAAGAAAATTCTTTTGAAATTTGTGCCGTCGAATATTGTTGGCGAACTTTTAAAATTGTATGGGACTACAAAATGACTCCATTTAAATATTTGCCTAAAGTTGTCCGCTATTTGTTGCTTACGAACGCGTTTGTGTTTGTGGTGGCCTACGTTCTTGGCTCTCTCTTGGGGCTGCACCTGAACTTGCCGGGAGCGGGGTACGGTAACATCCGCGATTACATTGTTTACTTTGGAGCTTTTTTTCCAACGAGTCCCTTGGAAGCTTGGCGCTATGTGTCTTACATGTTTGTCCATGTGGATTTTTGGCATTTTTTATTTAACATGCTCATGCTCTGGATGTTCGGTGCCGAAGTGGCCGAGTGGATGGGGGCGAAACATTTTGCCATCATGTATTTTTTCTGTGGCATTTTTGCGGCGTTCTTTAGTGTGCTAATGTGCATTCTTGGGCTGACGAATAACCCGATTATTGGCGCCTCGGGTGCTTTGATGGGAATCTTTGTCGCTTACTACAAGTTCTTCCCGGATCGTCGTATTTTGATGTTCTTTGTAATTCCTATGCGGATAAAGTACGCTATGTGGTTTATGATTGGCCTCGATATTATGTTTGCGGGTTCTGGCGATGCGATTGCTCACTTTGCACACCTGGGTGGCGTGGTGGCGGGCTTTATTTACATGGCCCTTTTCCAAAATATTTTTTCGAGAAATTCTAACTTTTTATACCATTCACCGCTTTCTCGTTTGTTCCGCTTGTTTTCCAGTCACCCCGAACGTTATGACCGTGCTGCACGTGAAGCCCGTGAGGAACGCCGTAAAGAGGAATCCGAGGTTCTGGAAGGCGAAGTCTTTTATATGGACGAGCAAAAGCTCATGAACCAAATTTTGGATAAAGTTAATCGTGAGGGAATTCAGTCCCTGACAGAAACAGAACGTCAATTCTTATTGAAGGCGGGCGATAAACTGCGCCGTCGTCGTGGAGGCTTATAATGAAAAAAGTTCTCGGTATGGGCGCAGCCCTGGTAGATGTCCTTGCTAATGTGACTGACGAATGGGTCGCCGCACAAGGCGTGCAGAAGGGTGGAATGAATTCCGTGGATTGGCCGCAAATGGAAAAGTTTTTGGCTGGGCTTAAAAATCCGCTTCGCGTTCCCGGTGGTTCGACTTGCAATACAATGGTTGGTCTTGCCCGCCTGGGCGGTAAAGCTGCCTTTATTAGTAAGGTCGGTAATGACGAATTGGGACGCTTGTTCCAGGAACATCTCAAAAGGAATGGCGTGGAATCCAAGATGGGCTTGAGCGATGTCGCTACGGGTTGCGTGTTCTCGGCGGTGACTCCGGATGCTCAACGTTCCATGTGGACTTATTTGGGCGCCTCGGACTTTTTGGTGTCCGAGGATTTTGTTCCTGCTCTGTTTGATGGGGTCGGACTCCTTTATGCCGAAGGCTACCGCGCTTTTAATGGGGAATGCTTTAAAAAGTCCTTTACGCTCGCCCGTAGTCTGGGTGTTGAAACGGCTCTTGATTTTAGCAGTTTTGGTGTGGTGGAAGCTTGCCGGGGTACCATTGATGAACTTTTGAACAATAAAATGATTGACATTGTGATTGCAAACGAAGATGAAGCATTTGCCTATGCCGGTGTCAAAGAAGAGGCTGCTTTGGAAGTTCTTGCCCAAAAAGCTAAGATTGCCGTGGTCAAGGTGGGCAAAAAAGGCGCTTTTATTGCCAAAGACGGTCAAGTGACCAAGGTGGATGCTAAATTGGTCAAGGCTATCGATACAACGGGCGCCGGTGACCTCTGGGCATCGGGATTCCTCTATGGCTACCTTTCTGGGTGGGATATGAAACGCTCTGGAGACCTCGCAAGTCTCGTTGCAAGCGAAGTTGTGCAGGTCATGGGGGCGCAAATTCCAAATTCTGGTTGGAAAACTATTGCATCTGCGCTTTAATTTTATTATATTTCGCAAGATATCGGGAGCAAAACCCTCCTGATACCAGGAGAAAATTATGCGTTTATCTATTATCGCTGTATCTATGATGGCAGCAATGGCCTTTGCCGGGGAAACCAAGGGAAACATCTGTGACGATTGGAGCAATGGTGACGTGTTCCAATTGAAGTCTTCCATGAAAGAAATTTATTGGGAAGGAAATTTTCGTACTATGAGTGCGGAATCTTCCAGTTCCAAGAAAATTAATTCTGTTAATGAAGCAGATCAAGTTATAAAAAAGAGTTTGGTTGATAATAACGGAACCCCGATTAAAGTCCCGATGGCTTTGACTGCCGCTTGCGTTGAAACAAAGAATAATGAATATAAATTCGTGACTTGCGATAAGGCCACTGGTGCCTGTGAACAAAAAACGGCAAACAATTACGCTACGCAGATTTATGATGTGAGGGATATCAAAGTTGAAGGGTTCACCTCGGAAAATGCCTATAATTTGCTGGTGATGAATGAAGAAGAATTGCCTCTTGATGGTTCATATCTGAACGGTTCTATTATGGGCTCTCGTACGTATGACTTGGCTTTTGAATGGTGGTTTGCCGTTGCCGAGTATACGGTCGTTGATACGATAAAAGGGGAAGATGGTTCCTTCGTTGGTACTTCTACGACAACACATCGAAGAAGTGCGCTTACCCTTGATTCTGCGTCTGTGTTCAATAGTGTGGTGAAATCTGTGATGGCAAATGCTCCTGAATCGGTAAATGAAACTGTTATCCGTATGCTAAAGGTTCTACTTGTTGAAGATAAGGGAACTGTTCCTGCAGGTGAATCCTCTTCTTCCGATGCCTCTTCTTCCGACAGCAAGGACGGTTCCTCTTCTTCTGTAGACCAGTCTTCTGACAGCAAGGACG
>JAKSIM010000015.1 GCA_024398845.1 Fibrobacter sp.
CCTCTTCTTCTGTAGACCAGTCTTCTGACAGCAAGGACGGTTCCTCTTCTTCTGTCGACCAGTCTTCCGACAGTAAGGACGATTCCTCTTCTTCTGAAGGTTCGACGTTTGTGAAGAGCTTTGAGGCTCCGAGTGTTGGTTCTGAAGAAGTTATGATGCGTCGCTTGGATGGTACTTTGGTCAAAAACGCCAAAAATGCTGTTCCGGGTGTCTATTACGTAAAGACGGCAAATGGCTTGTGGAAGAAAAAGGTCGTATTGCCTAAATAATTTTTTCGCAGAAATTCTATTTGCTATATTGTGAATATGAGTTTCTTGAAAAATGTTTTTAAAATAGTGGCAGTGGCTCTGTGGGTCACTGTCCCTCTTTTTGCCCAGGATTCCACTACTGTGGAACAATCGGCTAACTCTGAAGTTAATTCGGAAATTGCCCTTCGCGATAGCCTTATGGCGGTGCAAGATAGCTCTTGCTCGGTAGAAAAGCAATCTTTGCGCCAATCGCTTGAATTGGAGCAGGCCAAGAGTGCCAACTGGGAACAAAGCTACAATACCATGAAAAAAGATAATGAACTTTGTGCCAAGGCATTAAGCGTTTCGCTTGGTGTTCAAGAGAAAAAAAAGGAAAAAGAGGAAGAGGAAAAGGAAATCTCGGCGATGGCTACGGGGTCTTCTTTTTTTGGTGGTTTGGGTCTAGGTCTTTTAATTATGTGGCTTATAATGAAGTAAGCCTTAGGATGGGTCAAATATGAGATTATTTTATTCTGTGTCATTGAGTTTGCTTTTAGGGGCTGGCTTTTGCTGCGCCAAAAAGCTGGACGTTACGGTGATGAAGATGTCGTCTCCTATGCAAATGGGAAACGTTCTTGCGCCATTGTCAAGTATGACGATGACGACTGCAGAAATTTCTGCGTATATGCCGGGGCAAAAGCTGCTTTTTGTTGTGTCCGATGTCGATGCAATGGAAGTTCTGGATCTTAAGAATCCCGCCCACCCAAAGCGCCAAAAGAATGTGGCCCTGAAAGGCGTTGGGAGTAGCGTCTCTGTGAATGGCAATTTGATTGCCGTGAGTTCTTTGGCTCCGGAACCGAGTGATACGGGCTTTGTGGAAATTTTTAAGATGGACGGTGTGACAAAGACTGGCGTAGGCAAAGGCGCTGGTGTGAAAAAGGTTGCGGAATTCCGCTTGTGTCACCAACCCGACATGTTGACTTTTTCTCCTGATGGAAGAAAGCTTTTGGTCGCATGTGAAGGTAGTCCTGACGCTGAGTTTGAGAACGACCCCGCTGGTGGCATTGCTGTGTTGAGTTTGCCAGAAAATGACGACGACCTTGCGAATGGCGTTAAGGTGAATGTACTTGGTTTTGAGGACCAGGATTCTACCGCCTTGATGAAGGCCGGTGTTCGTAGAATTGGGGCTGCGCCGTTCTACAAGACATTGGAACCGGAATACATTACTGTATCCGAGGATTCCAAGGTGGCGTGGGTGAGCTTGCAAGAGAACAATGCAATGGCCCGTGTGGATTTGACCACTGAAAAGATTACGAATGTGTTCCCCTTTGGCTTTGTTGACCATTCTAAGCCCGGCTTTGGTATCGATGCCAAGGGTGATGGCAAGGCTAGCATTGAAAATATCCCTGTGCATGGGCTTCGCCAGCCAGATGGTATGACCAATATAACGCTTGATGGAAAGACTTTTGTGCTTACCGCAAACGAGGGCGCTCCTGTCAATGATTACAAGGATTGGACCGACGCAACGACTCCGCTGGTTTTGTTTGAACAAAATAAGCTGGACCAATCTGTTTTTGATGCTGCGATGCTAAGCAAGTTGCAAAAACTTACGGTGAGCAGGTTGGATGGTTGCCCCGAGGTGGTTAGTGGTAAGTGCCCGTATTTGACGAGTTTCGGTTCTCGTTCCATGAGTATTTTTGATGGTACGACTGGTGCGCTTATCTGGGATTCGGGTGACCAGTTAGAACAGATGTTTGCAAAAGTTGCTCCGGAATACTTTAACTGGAATGCCAAGAAGGCTAAGTTCAAAAAGGAAACGCGCAGCGCAGATAAGGGGTGCGAACCTGAGAATGTGACCATTGGTATGGTGGGCGATAAACGCTATGCATTTTTGGGCCTTGAACGCATGAGTGGCGTTGCCGTGTTTGACATTACCGATGTGAATGCTCCGAAACTTGTGGATTACTATCTTGATCCTAAAGATCGTGGTCCGGAAGGAATCTTGTTTATTTCTGCAGACAAGAGCCCTGTTCCTGGACAGGCTTTGCTGATTGTCGGTTACGAATACAGCAAAACGCTCACGATTTACAAGGTCAACTAATAAAAAACCTGAGCGTTTAGAGAACGCTCTCGGGCCAAGGATGCTTCGGGTAACGCCCCCGAAGCTCTTTTCGTACTTCGGCGTAGGTGTTTTGCCAAAAGCCCGTAAGGTCCCATGTTTTTTGAATGGTGCGGAAGTTCGGGGCTAAAATATCGTAGCGAACTTTGATTTTCCCGTCGGCAATTTTATGCTCGCCGCGAAGCTGCATCAGGTCTTCGATGCGGGCAGAAATCTCGACGAGAACGTCATCTGCGGTTTCTTGATAACTGTAGCGGGCACGCTTGCCGTTCGGTAGCATATAGTGGTCGGGGAAGGTCTTGTTGAGCCAGGCGAGCATGGATTTGCCAAAGTAGTCCTCGACAATGTCGCGGTAACGATTCTCGTTGATGTCGCGCAGCAAAAAGATTCCGCTTGCAAATTCATCAAAGAGAAGTTCCATGTCTTCTTCATTGAATTCTTGCAGGCCGTATTCTGGGTAGAGTTTTGCCGCAAGACGCATTTTGATGAGGAGCACCTGCAAGTCTTCGGTGAGGTATTTGCCACTCCAGTTTTCTTTTTCAATCTTGTTGCGCCAGGCGTCAACGGTGAGTTCCTTGAGTTTTGCGAGAACTTTGGGCGAAGCTTCTTGCGGGAGGATTTCTTTGCGGCTGAGTTCCCGTTCTCCGCTGGTGTGGACTTCGACTCCAATAAAGCGTTCTTGACCACTGCGCCACAAGAGTTCGTAGCTTATGGTTTCGCTTTGGTCTGCAATAAGTTCTTTGGGAACGGGGGCGTAAAGGCTTACGCGCAATTCCGATTTGCTACCGCCGCCCGTGCGAAGCATGGTGAGGGCCAATAAAGCGTAGGGCGGCTCCGTTACTTGCAAACGGATGGTGTTGCCGTTATCGAGTTTGTAAACGTTCCCGTTTGGGGTGGCGAGTCGGTCGGGGAATGCCGATAACAGAGCTGCCGAAAGAGCCGTGGCCTGGATGTTTTTTGTTGCACTTGATGCGTTTGCGGTAGTGCTTAAACTGTTGCGAAAATCGCGAAGCTGGTTGAGTGTAAAAATGACTTCGCGCGGAGTGCTGATGCTTTTGGACAAAGTATCGTTCGCTAGTGTCAAAACGTTGAGCGGAAACTTTGATTTTTGCACATACTCTGTGCCGGAGTGAATCCATGCGAGGGCAGCGAGCAATACGTCTGGGAGTTCGGCTTGGCTTGTGGCACGCGCCAGGAGGAGCGCCAGCGGAATGCTTGAAATTGGCGTTTGAATGGCCCGCTTGCCGAGTTCCGTGATGCGACCGTTCTGCAACATGCCGAAAGTTTCCAAAAGCTTGGTGGCGGCTTGTTCGCGGGCGGCGGGAATCGCTGTGGGGAGCGTGAGAACCGTGTTTTTGACGCTCTCCGGAATGGAACTTGTGGCAAAACTTTCAAGTGCGGCTTTTTGCAACAAGAGCTCGCTGGGCTCAATCTGCGTGACTTCTGGGATAATCCCGCGGGGCATGCGGGTTTCGGCGTCTTCGCTCCACAGGCGTATGGCGCAACCGTTTTGCGTACGGCCACTGCGGCCACTGCGCTGGATGGCGTTTTGCATAGAAATCGGGAGTGTGCGGAGTACGTTCACTTTTTCGCTGTCGTCATACTCGCTTACGCGCTCGACGCCGGAGTCCACTACGCCTGTCACGTTCGGGACGGTAATGGAGGTCTCGGCAATGTTGGTTGTAAAAATTACGCGAGGGCGTTCGGTTTCTTCAAAAATGCGATCCTGCGTTTCACGGTCTTGTCCACCGTAGAGCTCCAGGAATTCGGCGCAGTTCGGGCCAAGTGCTTCCGTCGCTGCCGTGTGGCAACGCGCGATTTCGGCCTTGCCCGGTAAAAACACGAGGGTCGTTTGCCAAATGTTGTTGCGGTACAGCGTGCGGAGCGCGCGCACCACTTCGGCTTCGAGTCCAACGCCCGAGGCTATCGTCGTGCCCGTTGGGGGCGCTTGGTGCAGAACCTGCACCGGGTATAGCGGATGCCCGAGCTCCAGGCATTTGACTCCGAGCGCTTTTTCCATTTCTTCGCGATTGAGCTTTGCGCTCATCACGGCCACTCGTGGCATATTTTTTGCCGCGACCCGATTGTCGTTTAAATTCTCAGCGACCCGACTGCCGTTTAAATCCTCGGTGGTTTGGTCGTTGGAGTGGCTGGCGGATTTTTGCGTGGTAAGCAAATACGCAAATAGCAAATCCATGTCGGCCTTTCGCTCGTGGTATTCGTCAAAGATGACCCACTCGGCATCCATTTTGCCGTGCAGCAGTTCTTGCAAAAAGTTTCCGTAAGTCTGGAACAAAATGCGAGTGGCGCTGCTTTTGCAACTGTCTTGCCTAAATTGGTAACCGACGGTTTTGCCGCAGGGCTCGTTGTGGAGCTTGGCGGAGTATTGCGCAAGCGAGAGGGCGGCAATGCGTCTTGGCTGCAGCACTACAATGCGGCCTTTAAAATGCTGACTCAAAAACCATGGAATATAAAGGGACTTGCCGCTACCGGTTGGAGCCTCAATCAATAAGTTCCTGGATGTGTTTACAGCACGGACTAGCTTGTCTTCTTCTTCGGCGAGGGCAAGGTCTTTGTACGAGCGCATATTAGGCTATAGGCAAATTTTTTGCCGTATTACACCTTGGGGTACTTGAGCTTCTCGCCCGTGGCGACGTCCATGTAAGGCGGCTTTCCTTCGCGGAACTTCTGGTTGATGACCAGGTTCTCGATGCGGCGGCGGAGACCAGCTTCCGTTTTGCAGAAAAAGTAGACAACCTTGTTGGTGCCCGGCACGAGGAACATGGCGAGTTTGTACTTGGCCTTGACTGCGTTGCGGAAGGTCTTCATGTTCTCTTTGCTCGGGAGCACGAGATTGCTGTTTTCCTTGGTTTCGCAAATCATGTCGGCATCGGCGAGCAAAGCCTTGGATTTTTGCTTGAGGGCTGCAAAGTTCGGTTCAGTGTTCTTGCGGATGGTTTCCAAGTTGAATGCTCCGCCGCCTTCCTTCATTGCTTTGCGAAGACCGCGCACGGCAAAAACCATCAAGACCACAATAATAACGGCAATGAGCCAGGGCCAGTAATTAGCGAGAAAATCTAACATATAAAACCTCTATTTGCCTATAAAGATAGAAAATGCGCCGTCATTTGTTTTTGGTTAACCTCGTGTTTTTCTATTTTTATGGTGTAACAGCGAGGTTGTGTGCCCAAGACGTTTGTAAAAATTTTGACAGGAGTCCTGCTTTTGGCGGGAGCCGTAATGGCGCAGGGTGCGGCGTTTGCGGATGCTTGCGCGGATGGGGCTGTGGTTATGGCCATTCGTTTTGAAGGTCTTGAAAATACCAAATCTCGTGTAGTCGAAAGAGAACTTTTAAATAAGGTTGGGGAGACGTTCTCCTCGGTGAAGTTTGAGGCCGAAAAGCGCAAGTTACAGGACCTGGACCTTTTTACCGAAATAAATGTGCGTTGTGAAACGGCTTCGGTTGCCGGGGCAAGCGCCGGGGTGCCTTCGGTTACGGTTGTTTATGCGTTCCAGGAGATTTTCCGCTGGATTCCGGCCCCTGCTGGTAAGGTGACCGACCGTGATGGGCTCATGATTGGGCTTGCTTTTGCAAACCTGAACTTGGCTGGCGAGGACATTCGTGCGGAGGTGCAATACCGAACGGCTATTGATCCGATTTTCAATAACAACGAATACGCTTTTTACGCAAGTTCCCCGTATTTGTTTGGCCTCCCGCTGGGCTGGAATTTTGAATTTTTGCGTACCGACAGTTGGGATGACATTCGCGGATTCGAGGATGCGAGCTGGCTTTTTGACCTAGATTTGGATTGGGCTCTGTTCCAGCATTTCTCTGTACTTGCGACGGGGGCTTACCGCTATCTTGAAGGTGGTTACGGAAGCTTGCCCGAGTATGGCGCGGGTTTTGCGATTGATTATCGCGATGCAGAACTTGATACCCGCAAAGGTGTTTACTATGAATACATGATGACTCATGTAGGGGCTGGCAAGGGAAGTAACGGCAAGGGCGAAAACTATTGGGAACTCTTGAACGATGCGCGAGCCTATTTTACTTTGAATCGATTTGTGACGGGTGCGACGGCATTGTTCCGCTACCGCCCGGGAACCGTGAATTTTTACGATTATTATTACCATGGCGGGGTCAATACGTTCCGCGGTCATGAATCTGACTCCATTCACGTAGGAGTGCATGAGGTTATGCTCACGCTCGAGGAACGTTTTGTATTGATTGATCGCAAGGCTTTCAGTATTGCGGGTGTTAATTTATTCTATGGCGTCCAGCTGGTTGTTGGCCTTGATGGAAATCTGCTTTGGGATAAAGGTCGGCCCGGGTGGGACAATTACGAAGGAGCCGTTTATGGCGGTGTTCATCTGGTGATTCCTGCTCTAGACCGCATTCGCCTAGAAGTGGGGTATAGCCCCGATAAGGGCGAACCCGTGTTCCACTTTGGCCTCTATGACAAGACGATTTCTGCCCGCTGGCGCAGCCGCTAGTTACAGCATTTTATCGTATATCACACCTTTAAAGCAGTCCCCTTGACGAAATCCCCATAAATGTTAAATTTGAGCTAACATTTTGAATAATAAAGATTTATGGGCCCTATGGTGGACCCTCTGGAGCGTAAATGTCAATTAATTATCTGGATCTCCCGATTGGTCGCAAGTATCCTTTTGAAGTGGATTGCGTTGTTGAAATCGGCAAAGATACCAACCTGAAGTATGAGTACGATGAACGTTTGCATGTGTTCCGCTTGGATCGTTGTCTCTTGAGCTCTATGAGCTATCCTTGTACCTATGGCTTTATCCCGAGTACCAAGGCCGATGATGGCGATGCCTTGGACATGCTCATTTATAGCCCTGCATCCATGATTACGGGTACGGTTTGTACGTGTCGCGTCATCGGTGCTTTGGACATGACCGATGGCGGCAAAAAGGACTACAAGGTCCTCGGCGTTCCGGTCTTTAACCCGCGCCCAATCAAGGACATTGGTGATGTGGACCAAATGTTCCTCCGCATTACCAAGAACTTCTTCCAGAACTACAAGGAACTGGAAGGCAAGGATGTTCAGATTGGTGAATGGAAAGATGCCGCTTTTGCCCGTGAAAAGGTTATTGTGGCGCATCGCGCCTATTTCCAGAACCAGGTCCAAATTCCCGAGACATTCTACCAGGAACCGGAAAGCGCCGAGCATTTACCGCCAGAAGAACTTATTTAAATTTTCTTTTTTTACAAATTTCCCGGCATGGACCGGGATTTTTTTTGAATTTTTGGATGATAAAAAAAACGCTCGCATTGCTGCGAGCGTCTTTTGTAAGCTTTTGGAGCTTGTCTCGGATTACTACCTGGAGTAGTATTCCACGACGAGCTGTTCTTCCAGCTGAACAGGAATCTGTTCGCGGAGCGGAAGCTTGACGAGGGAGCCTTCCATCTTGCCGGCATCAACGGTCAAATATTCCGGAGCGGCCGGGGCGTTGGCGATGGCTTCCTTGATCTGCACGTGTTCCTTGGACTGTTCGCGAATAGCGATCACGTCGCCGGCCTTGATCTGGCGGGCGGGAGAGAAGCTACGAACGCCGTTCACGGTGAAATGACCGTGGGTGACGTACTGGCGAGCAGCGAAAATCGTGCGGGCAAAACCCATGCGATAGACGAGTGCGTCGAGACGGGTTTCCAAAAGGATCATCAGGTTATCACCGGCAGAACCTTCACGACGGTTAGCTTCCTTGTATGCCTTGGCGAGCTGAGCTTCGGAAATGTTGTAGGTGAAACGAAGACGCTGCTTTTCGACGAGCTGCTGCTTATACACAGAAGAAGACTTCTTGCGGTTCTGACCATGCTGGCCAGGTGCGAAGTTGCGGCGGTCGAGAGCCTTTTGAGTCTTTTGGGAAACGGCAATGCCCAGAGAACGAGCAACTTTGCCTTTAGGTCCGCGGAAGGACGACATATTGTACCTCTTTGAGGAAGCTCTTTGGTTTTACTTGCAAATTGGTAGAGCTTGGCACGACTTGCAAGAGTAGAGCCCAATAATAGCAATATTGGGCCCTTTTTTCAAGGATTACTGCACGATAATGGTCAAAGTATCGCGCTTTGTGGGGTCTGCGACACTTTCGGCGATGAGTCTAAAGCTTTCGCCTTCGGCATTTTCCTGGGCGGTAAGCTTTGTTGACGAAATTTCCTGTTCTCCTTCGAGAATGTTATTGCCGTCGTTGTCCTTGCATTCAAGGTTTTGGATGCTGAATACGGGGACGGTTGTGTAGTTGTTTTCGCTTTCGTGTGGCACCATGTCAATGCACGGGGTGTACCATTTCATGTTTGAACTGGCTGTGCTGGGCAGAGTTCTAAATAGGAAGTTTGCAAGCGTGATGGTTTCTCCCGACTTGATGTAGGTTGTATCAATGACTTTTTGATCGGTCTTGTCAAAGAACGAAATAGAGGTGATAGAACCGAAATAGCTAATCATGGTTGTAAACTTGAGAGTTTCGTCATTGTTGTCGTTGTCAAGGTAAGGACAGGTGCTTAAGTAGTGCATGTACACCGGACCATCTTTAGTTGCGGTGAATCTGTTGTCAAGGGTGCTGATTGTGCCTAGAATTTTTCCCTTTTTGTCAACGATTGAATAGGACTTGTTGTTGACTCCACCAAAGTAACCCTTCATCTCTTGGTGAATTTCTATGGAATCACCCTTCTTCATATCGGCGAGCCAAACAAACTGTTCTTGACGCAGGTAATACTTGGCCTGGGCGTTGCGTTCGCGAACAATCGTAAGAGTTTCGCCAGGCTTGACCACGGAGTCCGGATAGGCGAGATATTCGCCCTGACCGAGTTCGCGGGAGTTTGTAATGGCTTCGAATGTTGAATAAGGACCGGATAGGTAATTCTCGATATTGAGAGGGGAGAGTTTGAGCGTCCATGTGGTGGAATCATTGGGCAATAGAATCTGGTCAATCAGCGAATCCGAAGCGTCGATGAGACTGTCTTTTTCGTAGAACGAGAATTTGTTTATCCATTGGCCTTTAGCGCTAAAATCAATGCTGTAGCCTGTTTTGGAACTAAAGCTGATGCTAATCTCCTTTGGGGCGCTCCCTACAATGGAAATCCCGCGAATGGTATCTTTCAAATCCATGGAGATTTCTTTTTTATCGCCTATGTAATTGTAATACGAGGTGTCTACTTCCACCCAAATATTCAGGCGGCTGGCGTCGTCAAAGTCGGCGTTCAAGTCAAGGTAGTAGAAGCCTTCGTCAAATACGACGAACTGGTTTGACGCGTAACTGCCGTGGCCGGGAAGCATAAAGTTTCCAAAAACCTCGGTATCTTTTTTCTCGTCAAAAATAGCCTTACTTGCTTTGAGAATATTGCCGAATTCTCCGCGGATACGAATGGTGTCTTTTTCCATATCCTTGGTAGAGGCACTAATGGTGATGCGGGTTCCCGCGGGGAATTCACCGAGGAACATCGATGCGCCTGTGCTGCTTGTGTCAAGGCAAAGAACTTCTTCTCCGCAAACGAGCTGGATGGTTGTGTCTTTTTTCTTGATGGTCGTATCGAGATGGGCAATTTCGAGGTAGATTATCGAGGTGTCGCCAATGTCGAGCGTGTCGTTGTAGTCAATGTCTAGACGGGTGCTCAACGAAGAACTCGACTTGAACGATTCACGCATGGAAGACTGATCGGAATTATTTTCATCTTCCCAGGAATTGGAATGTGTTGTTTCACTGCAACCAAGCAGTAACGCGCTTGCGGCAATTGTGGAAATCAATAATTTTTGAATCTTCATGAATTTCTCCAGGTGCCTAGTTTAAAATGTTGAACTTTTGTTCGGCGGTGAATGCTTCCCCGTTGATCTTTAGAATGTACTTGCCTGTGGGGAAAGCCTTGGCCTTGAACTTGAAGTTGGTTTTTCTTTCGCCGGTGAGTTCACGGGCGGCGACCGTCAGCATGCGCTTTCCGAATTCGTTCAAAATTTCGATTTGAACAAATTGCGGGTAACCCACGGTCAGGTCAAATTCGCAATCCAAGCTGTAAATGTCTACCTTGACTTTGGAAAGTGTATAACCGCCATCCATCATGTCGCCGGTGACAGATTTGTTGTTGTCGAAGTAGCTCACGTAAAGGGCGGGGGCAAAATTCTTGCCTGCATTGCGGGAATGGATTAGAGTTTCCCCGGGTTCAACCGCGGTGAGAATAAGCGTGTAGAGTCCGGTTTCGTGCTTGCGCTTAAAGAATTCTGTGAACGTCGGTGTGCGTAGGAACGCTCCAAGCGGAGATTTTGGATTCAGCGTAATCATACCGAGGTAGTCGGCATACTTGGTGTCTACGCCACCACCGGAATTTTTGCGGATGTTGAATTGTCCACCCGTCTGTTCGCGAATGTTTGCCGGAGCGTTTTCCCAGGTGAGTTCGTCATCCTTCCAGTCTACGCCAAGCCTGTCTTCGCCAAAGTTCATGTCTTTGGATGTTTCCTTGAGGCCAAAAATGTTCAGTTGCACGGGCTTCTTGATGGAGTCGGTGTCGAATTCCAGCTTGAGGCCTGCATCAAAGAGCGGGCCCGGGAGGGCGTTGAGGTCGAACTTCAAGTAAATCTTGCCACCCTCGTCCTTGACGTTTGCCACGCGCAAATCGTTGTCGGTTCCGTGCGGACTGTAATTGTCGAATTGAGAAATCCAGGTGTCCATGCCACGTCCGCTGGGAATGTTGTCGCCGCTGTTGTCGAGCGTGGTGTAGCGCTTGTCAAAAACGTAAATTTTGCCGGTATCGGCTCCCACTTGGAATCCGTCGTTGGCGGTGAAAATCATGTTGTAACGACCACTAGCCGTAAACGTGACGTCTGTTTCGTAGCTAAGACTGTCAGAGAAGGTGATCTTGCCAGGACCAGCACCTTTTTTCCATAAAACAGGAACGCGGCAAAGTCCGTCTCCGCGACCATCATCTTCTACAAAGCCCTTAAGTCTAAGTTTATTGGGCTGTACGAGCAATAGTTCCTTGTCTATTTTTGCAATGGGTTTTTCGTTGGCTCCTTGCTTGGGGGCGTAACCTGTATACAAGGTCATCATGGCGCCGCCGGTCGAGTTCTTTTCTTGGTCGGCTTGCATAAGGGAATAGATGGCCGAACCTTGGCGGGATTCTTCAACGACCTTCAAGTAAGGGTTGCCGCGAACGAGCGTCTCCTTGAGGCCTGCGATGGTGAGGCTCGAATTATCGTTGATGAACATGGGGCGGTTCTTTGCCTTGTCGCTTGCAATCACATGGACGCCCAGGAGTTCGGCGAAGCCTTTGTTGAAGTTCTGCAAAATAGTGTTACCGTCACGCGCCGTGAGGCCGAGAATCCAAATGGTTCCGCCGTTGTTTTGAATCTTTGGGGCCTTGGTGTCACCGTTCATTGTAATTTGGCGGCCCCACATGCGCTGGTAGTTGAGTTGGATTGTTCCGACGGCTACGTCTTCCATGTAAACATCGCCGTTCGCAAGTTCGTCGGATTCAAGGGACTTGAACATCATGTTCTTGAGGAGCAGGGTGCGGCGAGACTTTTGTATGATGCCACTGCCGAATTCCGAGAATCGTTCGATGGTGAGTTCGTTAAAGGCGCCTTCTTCTATGATGAACTTGCCCTTGCCGTCAATACGGCCTTCGGTTCCGAGAATGCGGCGGACGCGGTTCCTAATGTAAATGTCTCGGTTGATGGTCCAACGGCCTCCTGGCGGGAAGTAAATGGTTTCGGCGCCGTCGTCAATGGCTTCTTGAATGGCCTTGGCGTCGTCGGAACCCGTATTTTGCTTTCCGCCGTAATCACCGGCAATGGTTGTCCAGTTGTCGGCCTTTTGCTCGGCGAGGTTCGGGGTTTCGGCCACAGGAACGCGCATGGATTGCTTGGGACTGTGGCAGAGTTGTTGGCTTGCTTGAGTTGCAAATTCAATAATTTCGTTTCCGATAAAGAGTTCCCCAAAAGCTTTTTTGGTGCTCTTGATTTTGGTGTGGAACTTGCTTGTCATTACGGAACGAGCAAACAAATGGCTTTCGTTTATAATGGCCGATGTGGGTTTGGATTTTACCCCCTTGGCGGTTGCGAATTCCAATGTACCGTCAACGAGTACCATCGAGGCGTCTGGGCCGTGGTTGTAAACGGCGGGAACGGATCCCTTGAAACGTAGTGCGCGAATGGCGAGTGCCTGGTTGTCGTTTTCCAAACCATATTTGCGCTGGCCGCCCAAGGTGACGTGTTCCATGGTAATGCCGTTGGTTGCACCGCTGGTGTAGACGCCAATGTTGAAGCCGTTGATTTCTACGTTTTTGAGGAGAAGGGGGCCAATATTGTCGGTAAAACCGAGGTCTATGCCGTAAACGCCGGCACTGTCGCCGGAATAAATCTTGACGTTCGTGATGTTGCCTTGAATGCCTGCATTAAAGCGGATGCCGATGGCTCCGGAGTTCCCTTTACCGGTGCGGATGGTGAGGTCGCGGATGGCGTTGCGCTGCTTGATGCCGGGGCCTTCGCCTGTAACAAAAAGGGGCATGGGGAAGTCGGCGTTGTCAAACCCTTGGCAGTTGTCCTCGAGTTTGATGATGGTGCCGCCAATGCTCTGACCTTGTAAAATGGTTCGCTTAAAGGAATCTTCGGGCTTTTTAGCTTCGGGCCAGGTGATGGTGTTGGTAATCTTATATATACCGTGGGGGAGATATATAATGTAGTCGCCGTTCGGGTGGTCATTCAGTGCTTTCTGGATGGCTTCTGTATCGTCATTTTTACCATCGCCCTTGGCATTATAGGGAGCCTTGGTGACGTTTACGATTTCGGAACCCAGCGGAAACTCAACTTGGGCGAAAATTGGGCTGATTAGAGCGGCAAATAATAATGTTACAAAAAAACGGGTACGAACCATAACAACCTCTTTAGGGGCTAATGTATTAATAAAATTACCTTTTTCCTTACAAATATGATGAAGGCTTGCCAAAATATTCGCATTTTTGGATAGAGAAAGGCAAAAATGCTACATTTAGTCTATGATTCTTGAAAAATCACGCCATGTTTTATTAATCGTCGTGACAATGGGCTTCTTGTTGGCTACGGCCGCATTTGCCGGTTCTCCCGTTATTGGGGCGGAACATACGCGTAATTTGCGTACCCTTGAAACGGCACCCATGCTGTTTGAGTACCACAGGCAGACTGTGGGCGACGCTCTCCAGTACTTTACGTACCCTCGAAGGGATGAATCCTTCCGCAAAAATTTCACGCGGACCGAGGGGGATGCTCTATTGTATTTTGACAGCGAGTGCGGCCCGAAGGTCACCGGTCATGGAGGTGATTCCACAAAATGCACTAAGGTTCCTCGTATAGGTATTGCCGCAAGCCTTGTGGGCGGCATTGACTATCGCAGCAGCGAATCCCTGGAAGATACCATTTGGCCCGGAGTCGATGGTGGCATTTATTTACGGGGCTTTGCCGATTCCGTGGATTTCGTCTTGGATGCACGAATTTATGATGAGGGGCATTCGGCGGAACGTCCGAAGTCCTGGGACCGTGAATTTTTGGAAGTGCAAAAAGAAGAAAATAACTCTGGCGTAGAATATACGAGCTACGCTCGTTACCGCACGCATTTCGCTTTCAACCATGATTGGCTGCGTTTGGATTTTGGTCGTGACGTGATGCACTGGGGCCCGGGGTACTACAACAACTTGTCGTTGAATCAGTTTGCCCTCCCTTACAATATGCTGAGCTTGGATTTGATGGTTGGCCCATTGCGCGTGATGAGCTTTTATGCAGACCTCCGCATTTATAACAATAGCATGAGCATGAAGAATAAGGATGATCGCAACTTGTTTGGCCATCGTTATGAACTTGCGGTTGGGAACGCTACGTTTGGCATTAGCGAATTGCAAATTCAGTATGACAACTTAAAACCTTGGTTATTTGTGCCTACGGCTCCGCTGTTCATGGAAAAAGGGAACTATAGCGAAGACAGCAACAATGGCGCCTTGGCGTTTGACTTTAACTACCGTTTGTTTAATGCGGCCCGTATCTACACTGAATTCTTCTTGGATGATATGGAGTCTCCTGTTAGCCTTGTGAAAAATGATAATATCGAGGCCAAGTGGGCTTGGATGGTTGGTTTACAAGCGGGGCATGACTTTTACTTTAAGGGACACAAACTCGAAGCGGGGACCATCGCTGAATACGCTCGCGTAGAACCCTATGTATATAGTCATTTCCATGCGAATACGGCTCAGATCGCAAACTTGGGGGACCCGCTCGGCAATCAGGGCGGGCCGAACAGCCAAACCATCGATTGGAACTTGTTTGCCCGTTTGGACGGACGCTTTTTTGCATCCTTGCATAGTACATGGTTCTGGAAGGGGACGGATTATGGTAGCGCAGTCAACGATACGACTCCGCGTCATGACCACATGAAACTTCACAAGAAATTTTTGGATGGAGCCAAAATGCAGTATATTATGGCGCCCGCTTTTAGCTATGAAGGCCAGTATGTAAGTTTTATGGGCGAACTTTCGTTATTTGACGATAAAAAGGTGTATCTCCGCGCTGGATTTAAGTGGTGAAGTATGAAAATTCCTGAATTGTTAGCTCCCGCGGGGGATTTGACCCGTATGAAGTATGCGTTTGCATATGGTGCGGACGCCGTATATGCGGGGCAACCCGCCTTTAGCCTTCGTTCTCGCGAGAATGGCTTTAAAAATCTGGATGACTTGGCCGAGGGCATTGCCTATGCCCACAGCTTGGGAAAAAAATTTTATTTGACGAGTAATGTGATTCCGCGTAACGTGAAAGTGGAATCCTTCCAAAAGGCATTGCTTGCGGCACTGGAATTGAAACCTGACGCTTTGATTGTAGCTGACCCTGGCTTTGTTGGTTGGCTTCGCAAAACGTCTCCCGAAACGGAGGTTCACCTTTCGGTGCAGGCGAATACCACGAATTACTTGGCTGCTGAGTTTTGGCATAACCTTGGCGTTCGTCGCATTATATTGAGTCGTGAACTTCGCTTGTCTGAAATTTTAGAGATAAAAGAACGTATTCCGAATCTTGAACTGGAGGTCTTTGTTCACGGTGCTGTATGTATGGCAATGTCTGGCCGATGCATGCTTAGTAACTGGGTGACTCACCGTGATGCAAACCAGGGCGCTTGTGATAACAGCTGTCGCATGCCTTATCGTTTGTACGCCAACGTCGGACCGCAGAGTGAAGACTACCGCGAACACGAAGGTAACTTTAGCTTGCAGCGCACCGATCGTCCGGAACTTCCGCCGGTGGCGCTGGATGAAGATACCTGGGGAACGTATTTTATGAGTAGTCGCGATTTATGCGCGCTCGACGTTGTCCCGGAACTTATTCAGGGGGGCTTGGACTCCTTTAAAATAGAAGGACGTACGCGCTCGGTTTATTATTTGAGTCAGGTTGTTCGCGCATATCGCATGGCTATAGATGCCTGCGCGAAGGCTATGAGTGAAGGTGCTCCCTGTTCCGTAGATTTGGTGCCGGCGGAATCTCGCCGTGCGATTCAATTTGTGGACGGTCGAGGCTTTATGCCGGGATTTTTGCGTGGTCCGCTTCCGCAGAATTACGAGAGCACGCATGTGGCCGCTGAGGGTGGTTGTGTCTGTGCGCAGGTGCTGGATTACGATGTTAACACATCGTCATATCGAGTTAATGTCAAGAACCCGTTTTCGATGGATGATTCGCTTGAGTTCATGACCCCGGCGGGAATGAAACCGTGTGTGGTCGAAAGCTTGCATGATTTTAGAGGTGCTGCTGCGGATCGTTTGAACCCGGGGACAGAAGGGCGTGTTTTTGTGCAAAGTGATGTGCTTCAAAACACAGAAATTGCGAAATTTGGCTTTATTGTGAAAAAAAACACTGCAAACATTTAGCGCAAATCGTAAATTTTAAGTATGGCTGTTGATGAAGCGACAAAAAAACAAGATGAACTTGAACTTTATCAAATTGACGATAAAGCGATAGTTCCGTTTTTTAGGGACCATCTCAACGAATTGAAACAGTTTGTTGAACGTCAAAAGGACAAGGAACTTTCGTTGCTTGTCTTGCTTAAGCAGTTTATTCGCACGTACCGTATGCCGTTCAATATGCAGCGTTATATGGAAGTTCAGCGAACCTTTATCCAGCAGAGTATTCATGACGAAATGCAGGACCGCCAGGCTGCGGTGAGCCACTGGATTCAGGAACATGCCGGGAGGCACCGCGACCGTATGATTCAGTTGCAGTGTCTTTATTTGGACAAGGTTCAGGAAACGCTTTTGCCTGAAATTGAGATGATGCTCGGGCGTCGATAACTCGAATTTTTTTACAGTCAATTTTGTTAAATAATATTTACCATGCAGCTGTTGTAAAGCGTGTTTTTGGTCACATTATATTGTTTAAATATGCTTTTTTTTACATGTGTAGAATTAACTAATTGTTCCAAATTAAGATATATTAAGGCTGTGGTTTAGGTTTTTTACAACGAAGAGGTAAAAACATGAAAAAATTGTTCGGCTTAATGGCCGTCATTTCTTTGGTAGCATGCTCGGATACGAGTGATCCGGCTTCTGCTTTGCAAAATAATACTGGTGCTGCACCGACAAGTTCGGAAACAGTGCAGCCTGTAGATCAGTCGAGCGCTGCAGTGCCTCCTGCTTCTAGTGCAGCCGCCGTGCCGCAGTCTATTGTTGATCCTAAAACGGGAGCCCAGCTTGTGCTTTTTGATGCTGATAGGTTGCTTTACATCAATAGCGCTACGGGTCAGATTTATAATGCAACCCTTCAGAACTATGTTGATCCTATTACGGGACTTCCGATTGTTGAAAGTAGTTCTTCCTCTGTAGTTATTGTGCCGGTTAGCAGTTCCACTACTGCTCCGATAGTTACGCCGACTTCTTCTGCTACTCCGGTGGCAAGGTCCAGCTCTTCTAAGGCTACTCCGAAGTCCAGCGCCGCTGTTGTTGCTGATGACGGCAACTTCAACCTTGAATTATGGGATGCTGCTGCTGGTGACCCGCAAGTCGTGACTGGCAATGCGAGCGGTGGCTGGTGGTATGATTATGCCAATACTGGTTCTGAAGTCACATGGGCTGCTGAACTTGGTACCGGTGGTGATAAGACTTCTGTCCTTGAAGCCTGCGGCGGTATCTGCGGTGATTACGAGATCGGTGGTACTGACAAATATCCGTATTTGGGTATTGCATTTGATTACAATAAGACTGGTACTGCTGCGGACGCTTCTGCACTGAAGGGTGTTTGCGTGACTTATACCTTCTCTGGTGATAATGATTTTGCCCTTGAACTTGGCATGACCAAGGCTCAAGAAGATAAACTTGGCAGCGCTCTTCCGATGTATATCTTGCCGGCGGGAACCAAGAAAACTGTTGACGTTGCATGGTCTGACTTTGAACAGCCAACATGGGCTGAAACGGTGATGACTGGTGCTAAAGCCGCTGCACAGTTGAAGTCCTTGAAGTTCAAGGTTGTTGATCCTGCAAGCGGTGATACCGGTTCCTTCGCCATCTATAAGGTTGGCCCGAAGGGTTCCTGCAACTAATAAGTTTTTGAGAACTTAAAAAAACGCTCCGCGAGGGGCGTTTTTTTTTGTGCTTGAAATTGGCCTGAAATATAAGGAACGGCATTTTTAGTGCAATGTGTCGTGCCTTGCAGGAATGGGAGATATGCCGAAAGTCGCCCGTGCGGTTACTTGAATCGTCGGCAGTAGGTGCAATTTTGGCAGAACGGGTGGCGAAGTTCGTGTTTTGCAAAGCCATCGCGGAGTTGCGTGGCGAGAGGGCTCTTGAGAATTTCGGGGAGGCTCTGCTCCTGGATGTTCCCGAGCGCGATTTGTCCGCTGTGGTCAAGGCAGCAGGCGACAACGCGTCCGTCGTGGAGAATCGCCACATGCGTATCGAGTGCATGGCACGTGCCCTTTACTATCTCTTGTTTGAAGGCTTTTTTTTCGTCTCTTGGATTGCCACGCCCTGACGGGCTCGCAATGACGCTGGAAAAAGGCTCGATATTTCGGCTCTCGCCAAACCCATTACTTCTCTCGTCTGTTGCTTCGTTGGAATACTTTAACGCGCTGCTTGCAGCGCCATTATTATCACTGCGTACTAACCACTGCTTACTGTCTACTTTGTTTCTCGGCCATTCAAATCGTGTGTCTTCGTGCAGGTACAGTTTCCCGATAACATTGAAACTTTTGTGGCGGCTGCAAAAATGCCCAGGTTCTACGTTCGTGTGAAATGTCTCGTTCACGCGGGCGAGTAGTCGTTCATTCCACGGGGCGGAACTCGGGTCGCCCACATTCCAGAGCCGCAAATTGAGGTAGAGATCGGGGCGAGAGGCTAGGGCGAGGCGGCAAAAGTCCAATGCGTTTTGCAGATGCGATTCTGCTTCTTCTGGCGCGAGTTCCGCGTAGGCGTGTGTCGAAAAGTTCACTTGGCGCACGGCGGGGCTTTGCAAAATGTGCTTGCCAGCTCGCGCGATGGTCGTACCATTTGTAGTGAGCGTGAGTTTGAGGGGTGTTTCCTCTAGCTTTTTGAGGTAATGGGCGAATCCTGGGTGGAGCGTGGGCTCGCCGAGAACGTGAAAAAATACGTTGTCTGCACCGATTTCTACAGCGCCCGCGAGGCATTTTTCAAAAAGTTCCGAGGGCATAAAGGTTCGGCGGCTTGCGGGTTGCGAGCACGGGCAAAAACTGCAGCGCAAATTGCATACGTCGGTAATCTCAATGTAGACGCTATTCATGGGGCGCCTCCGTGTTTTGCCTGAGGAGTGCAACGGCTTCGCGGTATTCGTCTAGTTTCCCTGCTTTCGAGATTTTCTTGAAAATTTTTTTTGGGAGGTCTTCGCCCGGATAGTCCCAAAAGCATTTGAGGTGCGCTAAAATCTGGCTGTCGCCTTGGTATGTGCGGCATGCGAAATCCATCAGTGCCGCATGCATTTTAAGTACGAGTGTGCGTCTTTCGTTTTCGCTCCAAATTCTGCCGGACTTGTATTCGGTGGCGAGTGCCGGATTCGCTAGGAGGCCTCGTCCAATCATTACTCCGGTGAGTTCTGGGAACTTCGTTTCGATTTCAAAAATGCGCTTGAGCGAGTCAACGTCTCCGTTGTAGTACAGCGGGTGGCGGCAATCGGCGGCAAATTTCCGGAAGGCGTCAAAATCCACAGCGCCTTTGTATTGCTGTTTGCCTAGCCGCGGGTGCAGCGTGATGTGCGTAAGGGGAGTTTCGTTCAAGATGGGGAGGAGGGCGAATGCTTCGGCGCTTGATTCCTGCCCGAGTCGCATCTTGATGGAAAAGTGAGTGCGTTCACATTCGGGCTTGGAATCATGGCGGGCGATTTCGTCCATGATGGCTTTGACCGTCGGGAGGTCGCTTAAAAGGCCCGCACCGCGGTGGCGGTTCACCTGCATCGGGAATGGACAGCCCATGTTGAAGTCAATCTCTTTGAAGCCGCGCCCAGCAAGTGCGCATACGAGCGTTTTGAATTCGTCTACGCTGTTCGCGATGATTTGAGGGATGCTGTTTTCGTCAAGATCCCGCATGTCCTTGTCGCGGACTTTGCCGTTTTCGGTTCGCAAAAAAGGTGCGTAATAAGCATCGGCGCCACCCGCAAGTTCGCGATGGGCTTTGCGGTAGATTCCTGTGGTATAGCCTTGGAGCGGAGCGAAGAGAATCTTGAACATGCCGTGCGTCCCTGCTTGTCTTCGTTGCCGTTTTGCGGTTTACTTGCCGAGGGCTTTTTTGAGGGCGCGGATGGCGTTTCCGCGGTGACTGATGAGCTTTTTTTCTTCGAGTTCCATTTGGGCGAAGGTTCTTGTTTCTCCATCGGGAACAAAGAGCGGGTCGTAGCCGAATCCCATGTCGCCAACGGGGGCGTGGTTGATGTTGCCACGGCATTCGCCTTCAAAAATCTTGGGCTCGCTGATGATAAAATCTTCGACAATGTTCCCGTTCACGGGTGTGCTTGCAGTTGCACTGTGCTTAGTTACCGTCTGGTATGAGAGTGCGCAAAAATAACGTGCGCGCCGGTCCTCGACGCCTTCGAGTTTTTTCATCAAAAGGTTGTTGTTGGCGTCATCGTTACCGTGCCCACCGCTGTAGCGGGCGCTGTAAATGCCGGGTTCTCCGTTCAGGGCGAAAACTTCAAGTCCCGAGTCGTCGGCGAGTACGGTAGCTTCAATGCCACGTGCGGCAAGCCAGCGGGCCGTGGTGTTCGATTTGATGATGGCGTTTTCGGCAAAGGTTTTGCCATCTTCCACAATGTCTCCGTCAAAGCCAATGTCTTTGAGGGTTTTGAATTCGTAGTGGTCCGTGCCTAAAATATGCGCGAAATCTCTGATTTTCCCGGTACTTCCGGTGGCAATGACAAATAAGTGCTTCATTAATATTTCTCGGGTTTAAGCACAATGAGGATGGCATCTACAATGATGCCGATTCCAAGGAGTCCGCCTGTGCAAAGCCACAGGATTCCCGTCCAGATTTTGTGCTCATAAAAGCGGTGCAAGCCAAGGTAGCCCAGTAAAATACATAGGGCCAAGGCTATCCATTTGTTGTGCTCTCCTTCAGCAGACATAAGTTCTCCTTTTTCTTTTTAAACAGCAATATAGAAAATGTCAAAAAGCGTGGATGGATACAAGGCTTTTGGGGATGGCGGAAAAGTACAGAAATGCGTTCAGTTTAAGTCGGTTAAATTGTTGGAAAACTCTAGATTTTGTATATTCCAGTACGTGAATAAAAAACTTTCTTCTGTCTTGTTTTCGGTCGTTGGAGCTGCTGCTCTTTCGGCTTCGGTTTCTTTTGGCTTATCTGCATGCGCTTCATCGAATGCGGTGCCGCCTGCAGTGGAAGCTACTCGTGCTGAATCTGGTGCGGTTGGTTCGCCCGAGGGTCCCGCGGTTCGCCCGCCTGTGCCAAAGCCTCCGGTAACAGTTTTTGAAATGCGCGTAATCGATGCCAATCGTCAGGTACGCGTGGTTGAAAAGCCAACTCTTGCGGCTCTTGATTTTGCAGCTTACTTTGCAAACCCGATTCGCTTGGCGGGTAAGGATGAAACTCCTGAAAATTACAAGGGAACCATGGCTTTGACTACGGTTGCCGAATACCCGTTCCCGATGCTTGATTCTATTTCTGAATATGAACCTGCGGCTATTGCTGGGCTTGCTCCGATTGTTTGGGAACCGTTCTCCAAAATGCTTTATACGCAAACGGGGTCCGATTCGCTTGCACAGGTTTTGAATGCTGTGGAAGCGGTGAAGTGGAATGAACCGGATGTATTCCGCGCGTTTCAGACGGTGACCCGCTTGTGGGGCGTTCCGACGAAGGGTTCCGCCGGGTCCGAGGCTAATTCTTCGACGAAGGTGGAATGGTGGGTCGAGGTTATGCCCGCCGTATGGACAAAGCGAGCTCCGTTCTATGCGAAGCTGAAGTTTGCTTCGACAGGCGAGACTGCGGAAATTTTGAATTTTTACTTGACCGCAGAAATGAATGCGGAAGACGCCATGAACTGGGCCCGCACGCTTTCTTCGTATTGGTACCCGACTTTGAATACCGATTTGGAACAGCATACGCCGGGCGATATTTGGCCTGCGGGAAGCCGTAACAAGCCGTTTGCCGTAATGCGCGGAAACCCGATGGGGACCCCGATGTGGATTGCTTTTGAAGTCCCGGCCTTTGCCATGAGTGATGAAGATTTGTGGGCAAAGCGTAAGGCTGATTCCCTGGCTGCCGCTGGTGAAGTGGTACCTGTAAACCGTACTTTGGATACGAGTTCTACGGCAAGGCTCGAAACGCTTGCGGCAATGGAAAATTCTTGCCCCGCTAATGCAGAAACTAACGCCTTCCGCGATGCTTTGACAAAGCAAATGGCTAAACTCCCGAAGGAACAGAATGCGTGGGCTGCCGTTGATGCTGGTGGTAAAACTTCTGCCGAGAAGTTTCTCTGGTTCCGGCGCAATGCTAATTACCTTTTGGCCGATAAGATTAGTGCGCAAGACAGCCTCCACAATCCTCTTCCCCGTATGGTGGAACTCAAGCAGTATCTGGATTCACTTGGAATTCAATTGCTGGTTGTGCCGGTTCCTGTAAAAGAAGAGGTTTATGCCGATAAATTGGTTCCGGGTACTCGCGCCGACTTGTGCGTCAATGTGAATGGCCGTGAATTTATTCGTGAAATGCTCACGGCGGGGATTGATGTGCTGGATTTGTACCCGGCCCTGATGTCCGCCCGCGCGAGTGATGAACCGCCTCATTACAGTTACCAGCGTTTTGACACGCATTGGGCGCTCCCCGGCATGCTCGCCGCCATGGAACAGCTTGCCACGCGCGTGACCCAATATTCTTGGTACGCCGAGTCCGGCGCCCAGCCCGGGAGCCTCGTGATGAAGGATACGCTTACGCTTCGCGAAGGTGATCTTGTGGCGCATTTGCCGGATGCCGAAAAGTCCAAGTACCCGGCGGATACACTTGCTGCCATGAAAGTTTTTAAGGGCGAAAATGCCTACAAGGGCGGCAAGAACGCTCCGATCCTTTTGATGGGCGATTCCTTTACTGGCGTGTTTGAATCCGTAGATCAAAAAAGCGGTGGCCCAGGTTCTTTGCTTGCTTACGCGACGGGCCTTGACGTTCAGGTTGCTACAAGTTGGGGCGGTGGCCCAGGCGTTCGCAGCCGCATGATGAAAATGCAAAAGGACTTGGCCGCAAAGCGCCTCGTGATTTACATGATGACCGCCCGCGACTTTTGGCAGTCTCCGATGGAGTGGGACGCTCTCCGCTAATAGCCTATGAAGCGATTGCTTGTCCGTTTTTTTTGGCCGGTATTTATTGCTCTTGTAGCAGTGGCCCTGACGCTTGTGCTTTGGAGTGGTCGGACGGATTTTATGGGCTATCGCGATATGGCGTGCGTGTTTGAAGAACGCTCTCCTGGGTGCATTGATTCCATTGCGGATTGGAACAAGGGGCTAGCTTTTTACGATAGCTCCGTCGCGGTGACGCAAGACCCGCTTCAATCGCTCAAGAGTCTTTTGTGGGATTACTGGAATGTGGAATTTGCGGGTGCCGATTCCGCGGCTTCCTCAAAAGACGTTATTTTCCCGTTGCGCGTTTTAAAAAATCGAAAGTCGGGTTGCGTGGGGCTTGCGTGGCTCGCCCTGATGGTTGCCGAGGCGCGTCATTTGCCAGTGAACGCTGTGCTTTTGCCTGGTCACGTTTTTTTACGCTATGGCAAGCAAGACGATGGCCGCGGTCAGTTTGGCCTGAAGGTGAAAAACGAAAATTTTGAGCCGAACCGTCGCGGTTACCGCTATACCGACGAGGAGTATCGCGAAAAGTACAAGAACGGAAATTGGACGGGATTGGAATTTAAACCACTCTCTATGCGCGAGTTTGTGGGGCTTGCCGCCTTTGATGTTGGAAACCTCTATTTGAATAGCGACCCTACGCAGGCTTTGACCTGGTACCGTATGGCCGAAGAGTTTTTCCCGGCGTACCCGGGAATCGAAGCCAATCAAAATGTGGCGAAAAGTAAACTGCCAAACCAAAGTCCGTTTTAATTATTACAGATTGGGTTCTTATGAAAAAGTCTATATGCTTGTTTAGTGTGCTAATAATGGCTTTGTTGTTGGCTTGCTCTGATGAGGGTGGTTATAGCGATTCCATTGTGGCCCCATCTAGTATGGGAATACCCTTTCGGATAGACTCGGTAGACAAAAATCTTGTACGCATCAAGTCTACCGGGCTCTACACCTATTTGGGTACTGACGAAACTTCGGCCAAAATCAATGAACGTCCGTTGATGAAGGTGAATTTTGATTATGATTTTTCTATTAGCTATCACGAAGTGACTTGCGAAGAGTTTAATGAGCTTCCAAAAGAATCAAGCTTGTCCAATTTAAAATTGGATTGCGAAAATAAAAATTTCCCGGTGACGAACGTAACGTACTACGATGCGATTCTTTTTGCCAATGAAAAAAGTAAGCAGAAGGGCGTAGATACCGCTTATACTTTTGAAAGTGCTTTTTTTGATGATGATGGAAATTGTACAGAATTAGAAGGGCTAAAGTTTTTGCCCGAGGTTGAAGGTTACCGATTGCCGACGGAAGCGGAATGGACTTTGGTGGCGAATCAGGGGTGGCGTCCGCTGCTTTCTTGGAATGCATCGAACTCCGATTACAAAAAGCATGAGATTTGTACAAAACCAGAAAATAACGTGACCGTTTGCGATATGGCGGGAAACGTTATGGAGTGGGTGAACGATTGGCTGGGAGATTTTCGCGATACTATCATGGCCAATTATATTGGCCCCGCCCAAAGTAGTAGCTTTGGTGAAAGAATCTTGAAGGGAGGTTCGTTCCGTAATGAATCTTCGGCTATGCACGTTTATAACCGCAATGATGTTTATGTGGTGACTTCGTCAACGAAATCCGATTATGTGGGCTTCCGCTTGGCGTTTGGTAAAATTCCCGATGCGACGATGATGTATGGCGATGGCAATTCGGAGGCCTCTCAAATTACGGTAAAAGCGAATTCTTCGGTTATGCGAAATCTTACGGGTACGTATAAAACGAAGCTCGCGTTTCGTAATGATGTTACGGGAAACCTGGCGTATGTGGATTACTCGTATGGAAACTTGACTGTTACCGAAATTCATGATGAGATGAATGTGTATCATCCGGATATTTCGCCTGATGGCAAGCATGTAGCGTTTTGCACTGGTGCCGAGGGGGTTGGCGGAAAGTCGGAATTGTATGTTCGTGACTTGGATATTTACGGAAGCAACCTCGTGAAACTTGAGGTGGACTCGGCTGCAATTCCGCGTTGGCGTGTTTTGCCCAATGGCGATACCGTAATCGTTTATGTATCTGATTCCGGAAACAATAAAAAGGAATCATCGTTTTTGAAAAAGTCCACCTGGCAAGTTTCTTTTGCCCAGGGCAGATTTGGAACTCCGCAAAAAATTTATGACGGTGCTTACCATGGCGGCGTGAGCGAAGATAATCATTTGGCGGTAACGGGTGCGCGTCTGTTGCGTGCTCGAAATAACGACAATAATGTAGTTTGGTACGATGGGGATCAGGCTTGCAATGTGTCTTTAGCGAAGGACGGTTCCAATAGAACGTTGTTCCTGGATTTTGGTGGAAAGCTCGGACGTGATTTTGCAAAAACTAAATATGATGTTCATGAAATGCTCTTGGTGGCCGATAGTACGGGAAAATTGGTGCGGGCTGTTCCTTCTCCATCGGGCTATGCTTTTGACCATACGGAATGGGCTACGTCATTGAACAATTCGTATGTGGTTGCGACTCTTACGAACGAAAACGGGGCGCATACCAAAGTAGTTCTTTTGAATTTGGTCGATAGTTCTGCAACTACGCTTGTGGAAGGTACCGAAGTTTGGCACCCTTGCCTGTGGAGCATGACTGAATCTTATAAAAAGGATTCCAAACTAGATGCCGACAGTGCCGGAATGTACATGAATTCGAATGATCCTTGGGGCCCTATCATTATGCGGTACAAAATGGAATTGCTCTGGCGTTATCGAGATGATGTCAAGGTGGCTATTTTGGGCTCTTCGCGCCCCCTGTATTCTATAAGTCCCTCGTATTTTGATGATTCGCTTTTTGCTGTGAACTTTGCGCATACTCCGAATTCCATTTATGCTTCACGTGACTACTTAAATTCTTATTTGTTTGACAATCTGAAAAATTTGAAGTATGTTGTTGTTTCCTTGGATCTTGATTTTTGGAACAAGGTGGACGGCAAATCGGGCGATAACTTTTTTGTTGTGGATTTTGACCGTTATCCGGGTTATGTTTACGACCGAAATCATGGCTATTGGAAGGATTCTTACCCACAGGGTTTGTTGGAACTGACGGAAAATTCCTTGGGTTCGGAATATGGAAACCTTTACACCGACGATAGAGGGCGCTTTACGGGAACGGTTTGCGGTTCCTGGGGCGATGTACCCGAAGTAGAAGGCGATTCTACGCTTTTTGATAGTAATCCCCAGCTGATAGAAAATGCATTTGCTGCGCTTGAAGAAATCTTGAAAGAGGCGAAGTCTAGGGGCGTTACTGTTGTGGGGATGATTTTCCCTCAAAATCCCAGATACCGGGAGACGGGAGCATTTGGACGCTACGGGATGCGCCGTAGCACGGCGGAAACGCTTTTGGCTCGTTTTAAAAAACTCGGAGACAAATACCCGAACTTTGTTTTGTTTGACGAAAATAAAATGGGGGCGCACGATTATACTGATGATATGGCTGTTGATGCGGACCACTTGTGCTATGCGGGTGTCGAAAAGATATCGGTGCGACTTGTAAACTTGTTGCGTTCTCTATAAAATGCCCTTGATTGTTGTTGCCATTTGCGTTGCTCTGTTTGCGGTTTTTCCGCTGACGGATACTGATATTTGGTGGCATTTGGCGTGCGCTCGTGAATGGGTAACCACGTGGACTCCGGTGCGTGAGCCCGTGGTCAATGTCCACGCGTATTTTCAACAGGTGGTTGCGTTTGTTTATGCACTTGGTGGGGCGCCTTTGCTGGTTGCTTTCAAGGCGGTTTCCTGGAGTTTGGTTTTCGTTTTATTTGTGCGACCGTTTAAAGCTAGTGTTGAACCCCCTTCTGTAGGGGTTGCCTTTTTAGCTGTATTGGCTTTTATATTCCGATATCAATTTGAAATGCGTCCTGTCGTTTTTTCCCTTTTGTTTTTAGGTTTGTACTGGAACGTTATTCCAAAACTTTTAAAATGCGTGGGTGATGGATTTTTTAAAGATAAAATAATTGTGTTAATTTTGGTTGCCGTATTGGTGGTGCAGTGGGTTTGGTGCAAATGTCAGGGCCTCTACATTTTGGGCCCACTTTTTGTGGGCCTTTGTGTGGCGGATTTTTTTGTGCAATACGGCGAGCGTATTTCATTCAAAAAAAAATGCGGGGCTATTCTTTTTGTATTCACTTTATTCTTGATGCCCTTTTTGCATCAAGAGGGCCTTGCTTTGTTTTGCTACCCGTTTGGCTTACTCGATCGTTTAGTTGGGCTTACTCCATCGGCGGCGGCTTTTGCAAGCGGGATTGCCGAGAATCGCAGCCCGTTTACGCTTTTGCTTGCGCATGAAAATACGTTTAGCTCTCTTTTGATGATTCTAACAGCGCTGGGTTCTTTGGCTTACGCGGTAAAGCAGTTGCTTCTTAAACGTAATCGTTTATTTGTACTCCATGGTTCGCTGTTGGTGACCTCGATACTCGCTCTTGTTGCCGAACGCAATTTTGTGCTGTTGTTGCCGGTATTCTTTGCGACTGTTGTTTCTCTTCGCGTGGATGTGTGGAATCGCTTTTGGAAAAGTCGTCGTGTTTTGGGGTTGACCGTAGGTATTTGCGTTTGCGTGTCCCTTATGGGACTTTGGTGTAAGTCTCTTAAAGCTTTTGATGCGTCAATGGTCTCTGTGCAGCGCGTTCCCGTGGGAGCTGCGGCTTGGATGGCTTCGCACCCGCATGGCGGAAGACTTTTTAACGACGATCGCGCGGGTGGTTACTTGTCATTTGTGAATCCGCGGGAGTCCGTGTATGTGGATGGACGCTTTATGCTCAAGACATCTTTGTTCTTTGAACGCTATATGCATTACGCTGAAGAACCTGCGGCTTTTTTGCATGATGCGGATTCCCTGGGAATTGATCGAGCTGTGCTTCCGTTGCGCTATTACGCGCATTGGGAGGCTCTAATTAAGGCTTTGAACGCGTCTTCGGAGTGGCGTGCAGAATATGTGGATAGCTTGTATGTGGTTTTTAATAAGAAAACCTTACGGGAAACTTATCCAACTACGCCATAGTCAATGAGTTACATACATTTAATGTCAAAAAATGGCCGAAATTTGCGAAAAAATGACGTTTTATTCGTAATTTGCTGAACAAGTGTGCATTAATTGTGCTGTCAAGGGATATTTTAAAATTTTCCTGTTGATATAATGTGAAATCCATATGGGGATAGGTTGGATTCTTGAGTGAGTAACCATGTGTATTACACGGAAAGAATAGGGAAATTTTGGGGACAAATAAAAATATGCCGATTTTGGCTTGTTTTGAACGGTCAAAAAATTTTTTGCGAGATTGTCCGTTTTTGCGAAAACCCTTTTCTTAATTTTAGAACCCCAAACGTTTTTTAGTCTCAAAAGTTTTTTTGGTAGATAGTGGAAAACCTAGTTGCTTTATTAGATGTTGTTTCGTCGCCTTGGCAGTCGGTGCTTGAGAGCGTGCGCTCTGAATGCAATGACTTTGGTGCAGCTTTTTTTGATGCCGTAGGTTACGAAGGTTTTTTTGATGGCTACGCCCTCCTCACGGTTCCCGATAGCTTCCGTGAAGGTTGGCTAAACCGTCATTATGGTGAATTGCTCCGCAAACATTTTTCTCAGGTACTGGGCTCGGATTTTATAGATTATAAAGTTCGCCTTTTGGCTCCTTCCGAGGCCGTACCCGAAATTAAATTGACTGCGACCCCTGAACCGCCGGTGCGCGTGGCTAAAAAAATGCCTAAGCCGGTGAGCCGTCGCAAGCTTGCCTTGTATGCAAACTATACCTTCGAAAACTTTGTGGAAGGCGATTGCAACAAGACCGCTTTGCGCGCCTGCCAAACGGTTGTCGAAAATCCCGGTAGTAGCGACTTGAATCCGCTTTTGATTTACGGCGCCTCGGGACTGGGCAAAACGCATTTGCTTCAGTCTATTGCTGCTGAACTCCAGCAGACAAAACCGATGTGCAAGATTGTTTACCGCCAGGCTTACGATTTTTTGCGTGATTCTGCGGCCATTGGCGATGCCTCTTATGCGGGTAAAGCTGAATATGCTCGTGAATTAATGCAGCAGTTCAAGGAACGCTATGCGGAATGCGATGTGCTGCTGATTGATGATATCCAGCTTATTGAAAGAAGCGTCAAGAGCCAGGAACGTTTGGCTTTGCTTATCAAGCTTTTGCGTAGCCAGGGTAAACAGGTGGTGCTTACTTGCGATCGCCATCCGAGTACGTTTAAAAAGCTGCAGCAAGGCGAAAAGCCTGCACGTGATTCCAAGGTGCCGCAGCTGAGCGCCGTGCTTTTGACCCATCTGGAAAACTGCGTGGCCGTTGGCCTCGATGAACCGGATCTCAATACCCGTATTGGCGTTATTCGCAAAAAAGCCGCTGATCTTCCGTTTGTCGATAAGGACCGTGAAGAAATTTACAGATTCCTCTCGATTCCTCCGCGTGCAAACATTCGCCTTATTGAAGGAGTTTTGAATTGGTTGCGAGCCATGCATACCTTTAACGATGTGGAACTGAGTCTTAGCTGTGTAAAACAGTTGCTCGTCTCTCCGCAAAATGACGGCGCCACTCTTACAATCAAGAGCATCAGTGAAGCCGTTGCCGCTACGTTCAAGGTCGATATGGTGGTGCTTTCTTCAAAGCGTCAAGACAAGGGGGCTTCTATTCCCCGTAAAATCGCCATGTTCCTCTGCCGTGAACTTACGACGGAGTCTCTCCAGAACGTGGGGAAAATTTTTAATCGCGATTATGCCACTGTAATCGCCGCCATTCAGTCTTTAACCTCTCTAATGGACAAGGATGAAGCCCTTGCAAGACAGGTGAAGGACCTTCGCTATATGTTGGAAGCCTAATGCGGGTTCTAGTGACGGGTGGTGCCGGCGTCGTAGGGAAGGCGCTGTGTCGGGAACTTTTGAGTCGCGGTGTGTGTGTTCGCGTACTCACGCTCCCGGGCGATTGCTTGGCAGAATCGCTTCCTCCACAGGTGGAAGTTTTTTACGGGAACATCGCGGATTACGTTTCCATCCGTCCGGCGTTTGATGGGGTCGATGCGGTATTTCATTTGGCCGCAATTTTGCTTTCTACGGAGCCTTTGAATTTTGAGCGCATCAATGCTGGAGGAACTCGAAATGTGGTTTCTGCTTGCCAGGATGCGGGCATTCGCAGGCTCCTTTATGTTTCTAGCATCTCGGTAACTTACCCTGTACTTACTCCGTATGGCAAAAGTAAGTTGGCCGGCGAGGAATCTGTCAAGGAATCCGGTTTGGATTGGACCATCGTTCGCCCGACGCTGGTGGTTGGCGATGGTGGCGGTGTAGAATACAATATGTATGCGCATTACGTGAAGCACTTCCCGGTATATTTTTTGCCTGGTGGTGGCAAGGCGCTCAAACGTCCTGTGCGTAGCGTTGATTTGGTTACGGGAATTGCTGCTGCGGGTTTGAATGACGAGGCTGTGGGCAAAACCTATGCTCTTGCAGGGCCGGACGTGATGACTATGGCCCAAATGGCTTCTTTCATTTTGAAGGATGAAAAGGTCAAACATCGCATGATTTCGTTGCCGTGGTGTATTGCCAAGGCGGTGGCGGGCTTTAAAAATTGGATTGGTGGTAACCGCGTGTCCAAGGAGCAGGCTTTGGCTGGTTTCCTGTATGATGCGGTTCCAGAAATTGAAGAAGCCGTAAAAGATTTGAATTATTGTCCCAAATCTGTATTTTAGTGTGATTTTGACTGCCTAAATCCGCTTTTTTGGGGGGATTTCTTGCTTTTTTAGCTGAAATAGGTGTATATTCTATTGATGTACTAAAAAAATTCTCTATAACAATGAGGTTTGTATGAGAAAATCGTTTGTTTGGACCAGTTGCCTTGCTGCCGCTCTTGCATTTGTTGCGTGCGGTGATGATAGCAGCACTTCTTCGAATAATGTTGAATATGAAGATGACAAGCTGGTGTCCTCGTCTTCGAATGATGACGATGATGACGGTAAGAAAGAAGAAAAGTCTAGTTCGTCTGTTTCTAAGGATGAAAAAGAAAAATCTAGTTCTTCTTCAAAAGAAGAAGAATCTTCGTCATCTGCCGACAAGAGCGGGATTCGTGCCGCAACCTTGGATGACTTTGGAAAGAATATGGTTCTGAAGGGAATGTTCGGTACGGACATCAATTTGTCGGTTGGTTCCAAGAATGGAATGTTTACGCTTTGGCTTCCGGGAAAGACGCAGGACTCCGCATGGGTTTCTGTTATTTCTGATTTTAAGGATGGTAAACTTGAAATGAATTCCACTAATACGGGAGTCGCCAGTATTCCTGGTGAAGGTACCATTAGTTCCATGAAAAAATTGAGTGAAGGTGCAAAGATCAGCTTTGTTGTCGATAAGGAGGGCACGCTTAAGTACGTGTTTGAAGGTGATACGAACGTAGTTGAAACCGGAAAGGCAAAAATCGACGACAACTACTTGTCTAGTATTGACGATCTCGCTAAAAAGCAGCTGACTTGCGCTAATGGCGATACGACTATTGTCTATTCGTTCTTCGAAGATAGTTACCTAATGCAACGCATTTCCGGTAAGGACACTACGGACTGGATGGGTGGCCGCTTTGACATTCAGCGTAACAAGTTGCTTTTGAAACCGACGCTCTTTAGGCTCCGTGCGGGTTCTCTGTATACTGTAGATGTTTCGACTTCTTATGCGATGAACTTCTCTTCGGGTGAAAAGCTCAAGTGCGAAGCATCTGAACTTAAGTTCAGCTCCATAGCCAAGAAGGATTTGGCTACCGAATGGGATGCTTCTAAGGATGGTGACAGCTGGGTTTTGAATTTGAAACAGGATGGAACCTTTGAATTGACCGCAAACAATGGTGTTGACGAAATCCGAGAAGGTCAATGGGACTTGTTCGGTGACAACATGATTCTGAAAAATGAAATTTGCCTAAACACCGAATGTCAGAATGTTGTTGGACGTTTGACCAATTTCGATGCCAAGAAGGGATTCACGTATGAGCATACGGCTTCTTACTCGGCAGATTTAAAGGAGCATCCGGCGGAATTCCCCACGGAATGGCAATTGCCCCGCTACGAGTAGTTCCAAAGGGATTTGATTTAAAACGTTGCTGGTCGTACGGTCGGCAACGTTTTTATATTTATGGGGTAGAATTTTTTGAGACGAAGGTCGCTGTATGAAAGTTTATGTTGCGCAGATTAACGTGTTGCCGGGAAATCCGGATGCAAACCTTGAAACCGTGAAAGCTGTGGTTGCCCGAGCCAAGAAGGCGGGGGCGGAACTCGTGCTATTCCCGGAAGACGCTCTTTCGGGGAATTATTACAAGCTCGGTTCCCGTCAGGTGGAGTCTGAATACCAGGAAAAGTGCCGCGACGCAGAACTCGCTCTTGAGGAACTTTCAAAGGGAATAGAAATTCTTGTTGGAAACAGCGATGCATTTGACGAATGCATGTACAGCCATTATGTCGATGGCAATATGGAAGGCTGGGAACATGATTTTGAAGTCTATTCCGCGGAACAGGAATTCACGCTCGGGAAGGAAATTTCGGTCAATGCCTTCTGCGAAAAGTTCGTGCGGGGAAGCAACAAGCCGATTGTCTACGTGAGTGCCGTCGGAACGAATAATTCCGGCAAGAACATCTACGCACTCGATGGGGCTTCCCGCGTTTACGACAAGTCGGGCAAGGTCGTTTTCCGCATGCCGCAATTCGAGGCTTGCGAAGCGCTGATCGAAATCACCAAGTCCAAGGTGAAGGTGCTTTCGAAAATCAAGACTGCGAAGGTGCAGGAACCCATTGCGCAAATTCACGATGCTCTCGTGTACATGATTCGGGAAAATCTCGCGAAGTTCCACATTGGCCGTATGGTCATTGGCGCGAGTGGCGGCATTGACAGTGCGGTTTCGGCGGTACTCTACGCCGAAGCCATCGGGGCTGCGAACGTTTACCTGGTGAACATGCCGACTCGCTTTAATTCGAATACTACGAAGAATGCGGCGCGCGACTTGGCAAAGAATTTGAAGTGCCCCTACATGGTCGCTCCCATAGAAGATATGCTCACGGCTGTTTGCGATAGTCTTGGCAAGTGCAGCTTTGAACGCAGTGACAAGAAGATTGCCGTGGAAGGCATTAACTTTGAAAACCTGCAGGCGCGTACGCGATCGGCGAGCGTGCTCGTGACAATCGCCTCCGTGCTTGGTGCGGGCGTGACTTGCAACGGCAACAAGAGTGAAGCCACAACCGGTTACTGCACGCTTTATGGCGATACCTGTGGCGTGATGTGCGCTCTCGGCGACCTCTGGAAAACGCAGGTCTATGAACTTGCCCGCTACATCAACCGCAAAAAGGAAATCATCCCGAAGGCATCCATCGAGATTCCCGCGAGTGCGGAACTCAGCGACGCGATGAAGGTGGACGAAGGCAAGGGCGATCCGATCAAGTATCCGTACCACGATAAGCTTTTTGCCTACTGGGTCGATGCGAACCACGGTCTTGCCGATACCGAGGCTTTGCTGCAAAAGGGGACGCTTTGCAAGGTCATCGGTGCTGATGCGGCGTACTTCAAGAAGTTGTTCAAGAATAAGGCGGCTGCTCTTGAGGATATGCGCGCCTGGCACCGCCGTTTCCGTGGAATTGCGCTTGCCAAACGCATCCAGTTCCCGCCGATTTTAAGCGTGAGTGGAAGTGCCTTTGGCGGTGAATACACCGAAAGTCAAGGTTAATCAAAAAGGGCGTTTGCCACATGGCAAGCGCCTTTCATTTTGCATCTCGTTTATTTGTCAATGACGGCCGAGGCGACAACGCCGTCTTCGTCGTACAGCACAAGAATTTGGCCGGGAGTGGAGGCGAACTGCGGTTCGTCAAAATGGACTGTGATTTCGCCGTTGCCAAGATTCACGATTTCTGCGGGGGCACCCTTGTGGCCCAGACGGATTTGCGCCGAGAGCTTGTGCTTTAAAACCGGGGAGTCTTTATCGACCATCAGGTTCAAGTTGCAGGCGTGGACCTCGTCGCATTGCAATACGCGACGCGGGCCGAGAATCACCTGGTTTTTGGCGACATCAATCTTCACGACGAACAGCGGTTCTGGCTGGCCGCCAATGTTCAAGCCCTTGCGTTGCCCGATGGTGTAATAAACGATCCCCTTGTGGCGTCCGAGTACTTTGCCGTCAATGTCGACGAAGTCGCCGGGGACGTTGTCGGATTCGTCAAAGAGCACGGAGTAGTCCCCGCATTCCAAAAAGTCCTGGCTTTCTTTTTTGTCGGCGTAGTCGCTCCAGCCGATTTCGCGGGCGAGGGCTTTAACGTCGTCTTTGTGCATGCCGCCGAGCGGGAAAAGTACAGAACTCAATTGCTCTACGGAAAGGCGCGACAGGAAGTACGATTGGTCCTTGGTGTTATCGGCGGAACGGTACAAGAAGGGCTTTTGCGGATCGCTAAAATTCAGTTGGGCGTAGTGGCCCGTGGCGAAGTAGTCGAATTCGACGCCCATTTTGCGGGCGGCGCTCAACATCGCGCCAAATTTGATGGTCTGGTTGCAGCGAACGCATGGATTGGGCGTGCGGCCTGCGCGGTATTCACTGCGAAAATAATCCAGTACCTGCTTACTGTATTCGCCGGAGACAGGAACTGTGTAATGCGGAATCCCCATGCGGTCGGCGATATTCTTGGCGGCGGCAATACTTTCGCTTTCATTGGGGCCAAAGCAACCGGAACGTCCTTCGATTTTTTGCATGCTCGGGATGGAACCATCCCACATGGACATGGTGATGCCCACGACGTTGTAGCCTTGCTGTTTTAAAGTCCAGGCGGCAAGCGAAGAATCAACTCCACCCGAGAGACCGACGGCAACTGTTTTGTTTTTGGATTCCATATTTCAAAATATAGAAAACGGGACCTTAAATTGCCCTAAGGTGTGTATTTTTAAAGGTTGCCTAGAATTGTTTTGCTCGGTATCTCTATAACGAATATATTTTAATGGTATGATAAAAAGACTTTTGGATTCTCTGGATTCCGTGCTGCTCGGTAAGCACGAGGCTGTCGAAATGCTCGCGATGGCGCTTTTGGCCGATGGTCACGTGCTCATTGAAGATGTTCCCGGCACAGGAAAGACGACGCTTGCGAAAGCACTTGCCGCATCGATTGGTGCAGATTTTGCCCGTATCCAGTTCACGCCGGATTTGCTCCCGGCCGATGTGACGGGCGGGGCCGTGTTCAAGGCGAATATCGGTGATTTCGAAATTCGCAAGGGACCTGTTTTTACGCAGGTGCTTTTGGCCGATGAAATTAACCGCGCGTCGCCGCGTACGCAGAGTGCGCTTCTTGAGGCGATGGAAGAACGTCAAGTGAGTTTGGAAGGGGCTCGCCACAAACTGCCGGAACTTTTCATGGTGCTTGCGACCGAGAACCCGGTGGAATTCCACGGTGTGTTCCCGCTGCCGGAGGCGCAGATGGACCGCTTTATGATACGCCTTTCGCTCGGTTACCCGAGTGACGAAACTGAACTGCAGATTTTGCGGTTGCATTGCGAAGGAAAACCGCTGGATGCCGTGACGGCTGTGACGACTCCCGATGAGATTCTTGCCGCACGTCGAAATGTCGCAAAAATTCATGTGGATGAATCGCTGGAACGTTATGTGGTGTCGCTTGTGCAGGCGACCCGCGTTGACCCGAGCGTTCGTTTGGCCGGAAGTCCCCGTGCCGGAATTAACCTTGTCAAGATGGCTCAGGCGAGCGCGTTTGTCTCGGGCCGCGACTTTGTGAATCCCGATGACATCCAGAAGGTGTTTTACCCGGTAATGGAGCATCGCGTATTTGCGAAGGAATCGACCCCCGGCGCGTCACGGGTGATTCTGGAACAAATCTTGAAACAGGTGAAAATCCCGAAATAGGCGTTGCTTTATGGAACGCATCAAATGGATTTTTTCGGCAATCCCGCGGGCGCCTCGGCGTGCGGGACTTTTGATGCGCTTGTACTACCGCTGGTTCGAAAATTTTACACCGGCGGGCCATGCGGCCGCGGCACTCATGATGCTTGCGATGTTTGCGGGAATCGTTCCGGGCTTTTGGGCGGCATGGATTTTTTGCGGGCTTGATTTTTTGTTTTTCTTGGCGCTTGTGCCGAGCCTTTTTTTGACCAGCAAAAAGAATCGATTTGAGTTTGGCGAAATTGTGGTCGCACCCGCCTATGAAGGCGGTGAAACTCTTGTGCATTTGACGGTAACGGCACTCAATCAAATGGACGCGGTTTCCCTCGGGTGCTTTAGAATGGACCCGGGAATCAAATGCACGGAACCAGAATTGCGACCACTTGCGATGGGCGAAACCGCAAACCTGCAGTGCAAATTGCATGTGGGCGGACGCGGAGCGTATCGCCTCTCGAAGGTAGCGGCAATCGTACCCGAGATTCAGGGTATGCTCCGGTGGGCGGCTTCGGCAGGAAGTGCCGAACTTCTGGTGTTCCCGCGTCCGGTAAAAATACAGAGCTTCGCGTTCCTTACGTCGGGAGCGGGAGGTATGGCGTTTGCTCCGCTTTTAATGCCGAGCCTCACGCGCGGTTTTGATTTTGTGGGTGTCCGCGAATACCGCGAAGGCGATTCCCTTCGGGATTTACACCATAAAGCATTTGCCCGCTATGGTCGCCCGTTTACCAAGGAATTCGAAACGGAACGTGGGGCTGGGGCTGTCCTTGTGCTTGATGTATCTGCAGAAACGGTCCAAGAAAAATCAATTTTCGAAAACTTGATTCGCATGGCGGCAGGAGTCGGCGTCTGGTTTGTGGACCGCGAAATTCTCGGGCGTTTCTTTGTGAACGATGAAGAAATTGCAGTGAATAATATTCAAGATTTGTTTGTAGCGCTCTCCCGCATTCCTCGTTCGTCACTAGTCAAGACCGTGAAAAAGCATTTGTGGTCGCCGGCGGCTCGCCCCATGGGACCTGTACTTCGTATGGGACTTCGTCCCGAAACGAATTCCCTCGTTCACAAGCAGATTGTAGTGGCCGACCTTTCCAAATCGGCGCAGTCTTCTTTAGCATCGTCTTCTTCAGCGCATTCTCGCTTGGCTTTGTCTTCCGATGATGTTCTTTTTGTAGATGCGTCTTTGTTCTCGCTAAAAAATGCGAATCTGGGTAAGGAGGTCTCGTTATGAAAGTAGACTTCCGTGAAATTTGCAAAACACTTTTTCTCTGTATAGCTTCCGTCAATTTGGGCTTTAGCAGTGGTTTTGTGTTGGCGGGAATCATCTTTGCCGCACTGTTTATTTATTTGCACATAAAAAAATTCGTGGTGTCCGTACCCGAGGCCCGTGCTCCACGTTATAAAAAATCCATCGCCTATTTGGGTCTTGTCCCGTGCATTATTTGGTGGGTTCTTACACCGGGTGTCGATTATGGAGTCTCTCCATTTGTCGTGTTTATCCCCGCTTGGTATTTGTTGTTCCTCGCGTGGCTTCAAAAAAGGAGCGTGGGGAATGGCGCTTACGAAGTCTTTGTGGCGTTTAATGGTGTTGCCGTTGTGTTCCTGGGGTTGTTCTACGCTCCTAAACCTTGCGTGCTTTGTGGTGGTATAGCCATTTTACTTTCGGTGTTCGCTTATCGCAGACCACGTACGGCGCTGTACAAGCATTTGGCGTTTGCTTTGCTGTTCGCCGCTTTTGGGGCGGCTTCTTTTGGTGGTTGGCAATATTGGAAATCGCATCGTCATTATGGTGGACATTGGGCACGAGACTATTACGAAAAAAATCGCATGATGGGTTTTGACCCGGTGGCGGCCCTCGGTTCGTTCAATTCCAATTATACTTCGCGTTACAACAATCAGGTCATTTTGCGCGTGTGGGATACGCTTGCGCCAGAGTACCTCCGAGCGGCTGTTTACGAAAAATATGTGGCGGGCATTTGGAAATTGCCTCCAAAGCCAATGCAAAAACTTTACCCGTCTTATTACCAAGTGGATTATGCAGTTTTTGAATCTGCGGATTCCATTACACGTAAGCCAAACGTGAAATCCGTTTGGGTGCAGGCAGCACTCGATAACTTTGGTTTTATGTTCGCTTCGCCAACAGCGATAGGCGTTGCTGCAAAAAATGCGGACTCGTTGGACTATTATTCTACCCATGTTTTTGCAGGGGCGAACGGTCATCGCGGTGACTGGTATTATTTTGAGTCTGAACATGAAAATCCAATGGCGAATGATTCCCTGGATTCCACGTATTTACGGGTTGGAAAGCAATACCTTGGTTTTGTGGATTCTGTTTCGCAAGAGATTGGCGCTTTGTTGCCGGATTCTAGTCACACTTACCTAGATGTTGAATCTGTAGCGACGGCCATCAAAACATATTTTCTTTTGAATTTCAGGTATTCTTTGCACATTCCGAACCTTTCGCGTTCTCGCGCACAGCACGACCCGCTTCGTGCATTTTGGAAGGCTCGTGAAGGCTACTGCGAATACTTTGCGACACTTGCGGTTCTCGTATTGCGCCATTATGGAATCCCGGCGCGTTATGTGACCGGTTTTGTCCACCCGGAACGAGTACCTGGTCGCCCGTATGTCCTTTTCCGTAGGCATCATTCCCACGCTTGGGTTGAAGTCTATGCGCAAAATCAGTGGATGCCTTTTGATCCGACGCCGCCGATTTTTGTGAGGGAGTACGCATCGCCTTCGTATTTGCAATCTAAGTGGGAGGGGATTCGCGGCCGCGTTGCCCACCTGTTCCATTTGCTCAAGGAAGGGGAGTGGAGACGTACCGTGGATAGCTGGCAGACGGTAACGCAAGGTATTTTAGAAAGTCCGTATTTCTATGGTGCGTTGCTTATTTTGTTTGCGTTAATTGTTGTTTTGAAATTTAAGGGTCGTCAAGGTGTTAATCGTCGGCATTCAACTTCCAATCAAGTAGCTTATTGGATTTCAATTCTAAATCAGGCCGAAAAACGCCTCGCTAAATTTGGGTACGTAAGAAATCCAGGTGAGACGGTAGCAGCTTTTGCAAATCGAGTGGAACTTCATTTGCACTCCATTCCACAAGAGCTGCAAAAAAAGACTCACCGCAAAATTTGCAGTGAGTCCATTGAAAGCTTAAAACGCTACGAACAATCGCGTTGGATTAGTTAACGCTGATTGTAAAGACTTCGTGGGTTCTTTCTTTTTCGGCGAGGTCGGCATTTTCCATTTCGGAGTTCAAGAAGAATATGCCGGCAATATCAAGCTCATATACTGCGCCATTCAGTCTAATGCCCGGAATGCCCGACCAGGACTTAGGACTCATGCAAGTGTTACCGATTTTTGTTTTGAGCGAAAGGCTTAAACCGGTGACGGTCCATTCACCAAACACGGGGCCGTCTTTGCAGGAGGCCTGAGCGAGCGGAGACAGGGTGAACTTGAATTGGTTGGAGCCATCGTCTGTTTTGTAGAATTCAAGAGTCGCGGGGGCGCTCGTGAAATCGTGATTGCTGTTGATTACCAAAGTCGGGCCTTCTCCAAGGTCAACTGCTTCAGATGCACCGTTCAGGTTCCATACACCAATAAGGCATTCTTCAGAGATGCCGTTCGCGCAAAGTTCGGCACGAGTAGGGGCTCTGGTGCTATCTTCACTGCAAGCGCCAAAAAAGCAAAGGCTAGAAATTGCGGCCAAGGCCAAAATCTTTCTGTTCATATCATTCCTCTTATGTTTTTTTAGGAATATAAATTTTTAGAATGTTAAAAAACTTTGGTAAACTAAAAATAACGGCTACGATGGCTTTTATGGGGTGTTTTTGACTAAAAAATGGTGTTTTAAATGGTTAATGCGTTGAATTTGGGTACAACAGATTGTTTGTTGGGTGAAAAAAATTGTGCTTAAATGAATATATTTTTTGTTTTGTAGTGAAAAAACACTACGGTGTTGTTTAGGAGTAAAAAAATGAACCTTAAATTATTTGGTGCTGCGGCACTTATTTCTGTTGCGTCTGCTCTGGCGGAACCCGATCCCAATTTCCACATCTACCTAGCATTTGGCCAGTCCAATATGGAAGGGCAGGGGAACATCGAGTCTCAAGACAAGAACGCCCCCGAAAACTTTCAGGTGATGTGGAGCGCCAACAACGGCTCTTGCACGGGACGAACCAAGGGGCAATGGTATACGGCAAACCCGCCTCTGGCCTCTTGCGACGGTAAACTTGGTCCGACGGACTACTTTGGCCGCGCAATGCTTGATTCCCTGCCGAAGGGTGCGAAGGTGGGCGTCATCGTGGTCGCCGTTGCCGGTTGCGATATTCAGTTGTTTGAAAAGGGAAACTATTCGAGTTACGTCAGCAAGATTAAGGGCGATTTCAACCAGAGTTGGATGGCGAGCCGAATCAGCAACTATGGCGACAATCCCTATGGTCGTCTTGTTGAACTTGCCAAGGAAGCGCAAAAGGTGGGTGTTATCAAAGGTATCCTTTTGCACCAGGGCGAAACGAACAGCGGACAGCAAAACTGGCCGAGTCGTGTAAAGGGCATTTACGATGATCTCATCAAGGATTTGGGGCTTGATGCCTCTAAGGTGCCGCTAGTGGCGGGCGAGGTCCATCCGCGTGGCGTTAGCGCGGGCATGAACTCTGTTATTGCAAATCTCCCGAATCAGTCCAAGAACTTCTACGTAGCTTCCGCGCAAGGCATCAATGGCGTACTTGGTGATGGTCAGAATGTGCATTTTGATGCCGCGGGCTATCGCGAACTCGGCAAGCGTTATGCTTCAACGATGGTGAAGGCGCTTCGTGCTGCTGGAGCCTTTGAAACTCCGGTTCCGAGTTCTTCTTCCGTAGTTCCGGTGGAATCGTCCTCTTCTGAGGTTGCTTCTTCATCTGCAACCAAACCGGTACAGAGTTCGTCTTCTGTTGAGCTTGCGGCGAGCTCTTCTTCAATAACGCCTGTCGAAAGCAGTAACGCTATGGCTATTGATGCTGTGGCGGGTTTGACCCCTGCGATTGGCGAAGCTGTTTTTGCTGCGGGTCGCGTTATGGTGCCTGTTTCTATGAATGGAGCGAAGAACGTGTCTGCCAAGGCTTACAGTATGCTCGGCAAAGAAGTTCTCGACTTTAGCAAGAGTTTTGCGTCGGGCGCTGTTGGCTTTGAAACCTCTGCGCTTCCTTCTGGAACGTACATGCTTTCTGTGCAGGTGGGCTCAGTCCGTTCTATTCAAAAAATGAATGTCAAGTAACTTGTAATTCTGCTTTTTGATTTGAATTCTGCGAAAAGACGCTGAGAAAACGCCGAAATTTGCGTTTTGGGTGCTATTTTGGGTATTAAAGTGCTAAAATTGGCGGTTTTATACCCTAAATTACAGATAAAATAGGCCGTGTTTTGCAAAATTCGTTAACGTATTGAATTAAATCTCCAAAAAAGGGTACCGAACCAAGAAAAAATTGGTTTTGGTGCCCTGCTTTTTTGTGCGATATTGAAAATCTATTGCATATAAAGTAAAGTTTAGGGTACTGAACGCCCAAAAATGAATGGTTTTATACCCAAATTTGTTAAATTAGTGCCCAAAGATCTTTAAATCTTTTCAATGGACTGCACTTGCAGCGTATTTTCGCTTACGGTGAACTTGATTTCAAAGCCTGCGAAGGCAAATCCGTAAATGCGTTCGGGATTGTTTTGGTAATGTGGGCGAGGGTCTTCTTTTAGAATTTCAATGAGGGGACCGCGCTTTTCGGCGGGGAACTTCTCGAGGAGTTCTGCGGGGCAATTCACCTGCAGGGCGACTTCGCGCAGGGGTTCCGCAAAGCCTCCGGTAGCGCCTGCAATGCTGTCGGCGTAAGGGAGGTACGGCTTGATGTCTACGATGGGGGTGCCGTCCATAAGGTCAGCTCCGCTCACAACGATTTCTGGTCCGGAATTTTTCCCGTCAGGGCCTATACTCCCTTCCAGGCGGATTTCCTCAATCTTCACGCAACTCATGGCGATGGGATTCGGGCGGAAACTGCTGCGGGTCGCAAAGACGCCCAGGCGCTTGTTACCGCCAAGGCGCGGTGGCCTTACCGTCGGGCTCCAGGTGTCGCGCACGTTCTCGGAAAAAATCCACAAGAGCCACAGGTGGCTAAAACCTTCCAGGCCGCGCAGGGCGTCGGCGTTTCTGAATTCCGGTTCAAACACGATGGTCGAACGCAAACCGGCGAGAAGCCCGCTTTGCCTCGGGATGCCGAATTTTTCGGGAAAGTCGCTTTTGATATGTGCGATGACCTTGAAGTTGAAAGAATCCATTGCGTTTTAGCCTGCGTCCACTAATTATTGTAGTTGATTTCGTTGCGGCGCTTGAGTTCCTTGTTCAAGGGCCAGTAGATGAAAGTGAAAATGATGTAGCCAATCAAAAGGACAATCCAGTGGTTGAACCCGAAGCCTATTTCGGTATAGCGCATGGTCGCGAACATGAATGGACCTGCGATTAAGAACAAAGGAAGCTGACGGCATTGGTCTCCCAGCGAAAAACGGCTCTCGTAACTCACGATGGAATTCATCATCGGGAAGCTTGTGCAAAAGCCGCCCATGAGGCGCTTGATAAACATGAGGCCAGCGACGACGAACGCGATGGCCGGAGCCTTGATGTAAATGGGGAGTGGAGTCTTGTAGCGGATTCCGGACTTGTATTTTTGCTTTTGAAACATGATGACACCTGCGACAAAGTCAAAGAGGCAGACGCCAATAAAAAAGAGCTCCCCGTCGGGGATGCGCGGCATTAAAAACGTTCCTAGCAAAACAAAGCCGGCGAGCCCGAGAATGATGCTTGGCACAATTGGGATTTTCGCTTTGTAGTGGAGCAGGCGTACGGCGTTCGCGTAAAGCATGCACATAAAACCCGAAATGGCGTTTGCCGCTCCAATGGGCATGCCGACTGCGATGTAGGCAAAGCCGAACGGGATGGGGATAGTGGCGGTAACAGCCTTGAGCTGAGGATCCTTTAGGTAGGCGCTCAAGGTACCGAGGGCCGTGACCATAAAGACCAGCAGCCAATCGTAAAAAGAGAAGTTGAAGTTCAGTGATTCGAACATTGCCTCCCAAATATAAAAAAGACGCACGCGATATAAACGACGAAACCGCTGCCCCGAAAAGAAGTGAAACCAGAAACAAGTTTGCTCAAATGTGTAGTTGAACAACTTCGCCCGACATCCTAACCACCTAATAGTAAGCAGTAAACAGTAAGCAGTAAGCAGGATTTATAATGGCGGCTACGCCGCGTAACTAACCACCTAATAGTAAGCAGTAAACAGTAAGCAGTAAGCAGAATTTATAATGGCGGCTACGCCGCGTGACTAACCACCTAATAGTAAGCAGTAAACAGTAAGCAGTAAGCAGGATTTATAATGGCGGCTACGCCGCGTAACTAACCACCTAATAGTAAGCAGTAAACAGTAAGCTGTAAGCAGAATTTATAATGGCGGCTACGCCGCGTAACTAACCACCAACCACTAACTACCAACCACTATTCCCAAAATACCCTTTTTTTGCCCTGTTTTTCCTAACCACCAACCACCAACCACTAACCACTATTCTATATTTCGCCCCAAGTAGTTGCATTTTACCTTGGTCCTGCACCAGTTTTCGCCAAATTCCACTGGGTGCTAGCAGGGAAACTCGGGTACAAACATGTAATTAGTTTCACAAATCAAACAAAAGGAATATGGATAGTAATATGGCTACCATTACAAAAGAAAAAGCTGCAGAACTCACCGCCAAGTTTGGCGCAAACGAAAAAGACACCGGTAACGTCCGTGTCCAGATCGCCATCCTCACCGAAAAGATCAAGAACTTGACCGAACATATCAAGGTGAACAAGAAGGACTTCCACTCCCTTCGCGGTCTGTCTATGATGGTTGCTAAGCGCAAGAACCTCCTCAAGTACTATGGTGAACAGGACATTGTCGCTCAGCGTGCTCTTATCAAGGAACTCGGTCTCCGCGGCTAATCTGCGGACTGGAGGTAACTCATGTCTATTGATGCATATCAAGCCAAGTACGGCAAGATGCTCGACCCGAAGGAAGTGTCTGTAAACCTTCCCGATGGCCGTGTCATCACGTTCGAAACTGGCCGTATTGCAAAGCAGGCCCGTGGCGCAGCTGTCGCCAAGATGGGCGATGCCTTTATCCTTTCTACCGTCTGCTATGGCGAAGAAAAGGACGGCGACTTCTTCCCGCTAACTGTTGAATACCGCGAGAAGTCCTACGCTGCCGGTCGCCTCCCGGGTGGCTACAGCAAGCGTGAGCCGGGTCGTCCGAGCGATGAAGAAATTCTTTCTGCTCGTATTATTGACCGCCCGATCCGCCCGATGTTCCCTGAAAACTTCACTCGTGAAGTCCAGGTCATTGTTCAGGTGTTGTCTGCCGATAAGAAGTTCGCTCCCGACGTTCTCGGCGTGAGTGCCGCTTCTCTTTCTATTGGCCTCTCTGAACTCCCGTTCGAACAGCAGGTTGCCGCCGTACGTGTGGCCGTGGTCGACGGTAAGAACATTGTGATGCCGACTTACGACGAACTCGCCGTGGCCGATCTGGACCTCGTGGTCGCCGGTACCGAAGACTCTGTTTGCATGGTCGAAGGTGGCGCTTACGAAGTTTCCGAAGATTGCATGGTGGGTGCTATTCTCGCCGGTCATGAAGTCATCAAGGAAATGTGCAAGGCCCAACAGCAGTTGGTGGACCGTTGCGCAAAGCCGAAGATGGAACTCAAGCCGCAGCACGCTGGCGAAGCTCACGACAAGCTTCTCGCAACCGTCAAGGAAGTGGTTTGGGAAGAACTCAACAAGGATGTTCACTCCAACATGGTCAAGACGGACTTCTATCCGGCTATGGCGGACCTCTGCGCCCGCATGCTGGTGGATCCGCGCATCATTGCCATCACCGGTGAAGGCGAGACTGCCGATGCCGGTCTGGTCGCCGATGCCAAGGCCATCTTCAGCGATTACGAACGCACCGCAATGCGCGAGATGATTTTGAACGAAGGTGTTCGTCTTGATGGCCGTACCACGACCGAAGTTCGCCCGATCGAAATTGAACTCGGCGTTCTTCCGCGTGCTCACGGTTCCGCAATCTTCCAGCGCGGTGAAACCCAGGGTCTCGTAATCTGCACGCTCGGCACCAAGGCCGACGAACAGCGTTACGAAAGCTTGCAGGGCGAAGGTTCCAAGAGCTACATGCTCCACTACAACTTCCCGCCGTACTCTGTGGGCGAATGCAAGAAGCTCGGCCTTAGCCGTCGTGAAATTGGTCACGGCCACTTGGCTGAACGTTCTCTCGCCGCAGTGCTTCCGCTGCCCGAAGACTTCCCGTACACCATCCGCGTGTGCTCCGAAATTCAGGAATCCAACGGTTCCTCTTCCATGGCCTCCGTTTGCGGTGGCTGCCTTAGCTTGATGGACGCTGGCGTTCCTATCAAGGCTCCGGTGGCTGGCGTCGCTATGGGCCTCATCTCCGAAAAGGGCTCCGTCAAGGAAGGCGGCAAGATCAAGATCTTGACCGACATCACCGGTACGGAAGACCACCTCGGCGATATGGACTTCAAGGTGACGGGTACTGCCGAAGGTATCACTGCCTTCCAGATGGATATCAAGATCCGCGGCATCACGCCGGAACTCATGCGCGAAGCTTTGGAACAAGCTAAGCAGGGCCGTCTGCACATCTTGAACAAGATGACGACTCTCGGTATCGCTGCTCCGCGTCCGAAGGTTTCCGAAAAGGCTCCGACGATGCTCAAGATGCGTATCCCGACTACCAAGATCCGTGACGTGATCGGCTCTGGTGGATCTGTCATCAAGGGCATGCAGGCTCAGACGGGCTGCACCATCAATATTGACGATAACGGCAACATCGACATCGCCGCCCCGACGGGTAAGGCCGGTGAAGTATGCCGCCGCATGATCGAAGAACTCACTGCAGAACCGGAACCGGGTCGCAAGTACAAGGGCAAGGTCAAGACGATTCAGCCGTTTGGCGCATTCGTCGAAATCCTCCCGGGTCGCGACGGTCTCGTGCACATCTCCGAACTTGCCGACCATCGCGTCGAAAAGGTCGAAGACGTTGTTCACGTCGGTGACGAAGTCGAAGTTCTCTGCCTCGGTGTCGATCCGAAGGGCAAGGTGAAGCTTTCCATGAAGGCTTTGCTCCCTCCGAAACCGGCTGCCGAACCTGCTCCGGAAGCACCTGCTGAAGCTGCTCCTGAAGCTCCGGCTGAAGGCTAAAGTAAAGAAATTTACACATTTTTTGTGAATTTCTCAACAGAAAAGGCGTCTAGATACCTCTAGATGCCTTTTTTGTCAAAAAAAATTTATACAATTTGGATAATTGTGAGAAAAATATATTAATTTAAGATATGTAAATGTAAGTTTAAAAAGATGGGTGTATTTTATTTTACATTGTTGTTCATCGTCTCCGCAATAAACCTTGCGGTGCTTGTTGTGCGTTTCCGCAAACAGCAGAACAATTACATGTTCTATGTGTTTTTCACCATAGTCATCGCCATCTTTGGACATCTTCTTTTATCCTTGTCCACTTCTGTCGAAGGGGCGATTCTTGCCAACAAAGTGAACTATCTGGGTGCAACGTTCATTCCGATGTTCATGTTCTTTGCTCTATTGCAAGTATGCCGAATAAGAATTTCTTCTTTCTCACGCGGTTTTTTAGTTATACTCGCATTCTTTATATTGGCTCTGGCGTTGTCCGTTGGTTATGTTCCCTATTATTATACATCGGTACAATTTGTAAGCCACAATGGTGTAGGTGACTATGTTGCGACCTATGGCTGGGGGCATTCCATTTTTAATGTGATGATGGGAAGCTATGTGATTGCCTCCTTTAGCGTCATCGTGTTTACGGCGTTTCGTCGTAAAGTGGTTTCCGTCAAGAATATAGTGGCAATGGCTCTTACGGAGGCTATTTCTATTACATCGTTCTTTGTGGCTCGCGCCATGCAAAACGATACGATGGTTATGCCCTTGGTTTATGTGTGCGACCAGTTCCTTCTTTTATATATCTGCTCCAATGTAAAGTGGTACGATATTTCCAGCAGTATTGGCGAGTCCCTTGAAGAAGATAACCATTGCGCTTACGTTCTGTTCTCTTCGACCCGCAGGTATTTGGGGTGCAATAATATTGCGTTGAACTTTTTCCCTGAATTGGCGAAATTCAGAGTCGATAGCCTGCTTGATCAGAATGCCGAATTTACTATAGCCGTCAATGGCGCTTTTGAAAGCCTCGATAAGTCCAATGAGGTGGTAACTTTTTCTATAGAACAGGAAGATAGGCATTTTACCTGTTCTGCTAGAGGGCTTCCCCAAAAGTTCAATAAGAAACTGTACTTGTTTAAAATTGAAGATGATTCCCAGGTTCAGATATATATAAAGGCGCTTGACAAAAACTTGGTCTATTTGAAAAAGACCCTGGCCGAAAATATTAATATGCTTCAAATCATGGCTAAGAGGATGGCTCTTGGTATGGCTAAAATGGCCGAAAGCCGCGACGATAACACGGGGGGCCACATGAAGCGTACAAGCGAGGTCGTCAAAATTCTCGTGGATGAAATGCGCAAGGATGAATCCTTGGGGCTTTCGCAGGAATTCTTTGAAGATGTGGTTGCGGCGGCCCCCATGCACGACTTGGGTAAAATAACCATTGAAGATAGGGTTTTGAGAAAGCCTGGTCGCTTTACTGACGAAGAATTTAACGTTATGAAAAAACATCCCAAGGAAGGAGCCGCCATTGTCGAAAACCTTCTGACAGGTATTGAAAATCCGTATTTTGTGAAAATCGCTAAAAATGTGGCGTACTACCACCATGAACGTTGGGATGGACGCGGATATCCGAATGGTCTCGCCGGAGAGAACATCCCGATAGAGGCGCGTATTATGGCTGTTGCCGATGTGTTCGATGCCCTTGTGAGCCGAAGGTGTTATAAGGAACGAATGTCCTTTGGTGATGCATATGGTATTATTGTGGGGGGGATGGGGCAGCAGTTTGACCCATCCCTTGAAAAATATTTTGTTTGTTGTTTCGACTTGCTTAAAAAGTATTACATCGCTGTAGAGCATTAGATTTGAACCTGGTGGCATTATATGGTTGTATTTTACTTGTTGGCAATGTGTTTGATATCGTTCGCGAATGCGTGTATTCTGTCGTTCGTTTATAGGCGTCAAATAAACAACTATTTTACGGCCGTCTTTTACTGCGCCGCTGTTGCTAATTTTGGTTTTCTTTCGCTGGCTCTCTCGACGACTCTGGAAGGGGCTTTATTCTCGAATCGCTTGTGCTACCTGGGTTCCTGCTTTGTCCCGCTGTTCTTGTTCTTTGGTATCGTTCGCATATGCAAGTTTGATTTTCCGCGCTGGGCAAATGTTTTGCTGGTTTTGTTCTGCGCCTTTGTGTTTGCGTTGTCCTCGACAATGGGCATAAGCGATATCTACTATAAGTCTGTTAAGTTTGTGATGGTCAATGGAGTGGGAGGGTACGAAGCGGAATATGGCCCGGCTCACGTTCTTTGGAATGTCTTTTTGTCTGTTTTTGTTGTTGCCAATATAGCGGCCATTTTCTATGCGGTTAAGGTAAAGCGAAATGTTAGCTTTAAAAACTTGATGGCTCTTGCCATTTTGGAATTTCTCACGGTTGTACTTTTTGTAATTACACGAGAAATGGGAACCGATACACTTGTGATTCCGCTTGTTTATGTATTGGATGAATTATTCTTGTTTTACGTGTGTTTGCAGTTTAAAATGTACGACATATCGAATAATGTTATTAACGCCATTGAAACCGAAAATGTTTGCGCCTTTGTTGCTGCATCGCCTGCGGGACTTTATTTGGGCTGTAACGATATTGCCCTGAGGTATTTCCCCGAGCTTCGCAAGTACCGCGTAGATCACATTATGCCAATGGATGGAAAGCTTGCCGCTGCCATGTATGGTTGGTTGAAGGATTTGAAGCGAAATAAAATCGCTAAGTCGTATCAGTTTGAATATGGCGATAAGTGCTTTAAGGCTACGTATAAGCATGTTTCTGCTGGTAATAATTCAAAAATCCGTCTATTCCGTATTGAGGACGAAACCAAAATCCGTCGTTACATAGAAAGCCTTGACGCGAATACTTCTGAACTCGAAGACGTTATTCGAAATAATGCCAACCACATCAAGTCCATTCAAAAGCAGATGATTGTGGGTATGGCCAAAATGGTTGAAAGCCGTGATAACGCTACTGGTGGCCATATCAAGCGTACTAGCGAAATTGTTGCCATTTTGTCGGAAGAAATGAAAAAGGATACGTCCTTGGTGTATTCCAAAAAGTTCTTTGAAGCTCTGGTTGCTGCGGCTCCTATGCATGACTTGGGTAAAATTGCTATTGATGATCAGATCTTGCGTAAAACGGGGAAGTTTACTTCTGAGGAATTCGAGGCTATGAAAACTCATGCCGAAAAGGGCTACGCGATTGTCGAAAACCTGCTTTCGGAAATAGAATCCCCGTTCTTTATAGAAATTGCAAAGAACGTGGTGCGCAGCCATCATGAACGCTGGGATGGCAGTGGCTACCCGCAAGGGCTAGCCGGTAACCAGATTCCGTTTGAAGCGCGTGTGATGGCTATTGCCGATGTTTACGACGCTCTGGTTCGTCATCGTGGTTACCGCGAACAGATGACTCTTGATCAAGCCTTTAATGAAATTGTCAATTCTATGGGCTATAGTTTTGATCCGAGCCTCAAAAAATATTTTGTGGCAAGCCGGCAGAACATCGAAAATTATTACAGAAGCGTTGAATATTAAAATATTGAATAAAAAAATGGCCGTGAGGCCATTTTTTATTTCCCGAAAACTTTTTTGAGGGTTGCCTTGAAGCCTACCGCTCGAATTCCGTCCCAGAAGGTGAAGGGGAATGCGATGACTTCGGCGATGGGCCGCGGGAACTTGCGGAAGAAGTATTGCCTGCGCTTCATGCCGATGCGGACCGCTTCGGGGCGCCAGTTGCTTCCAAAATGATGGATACTGACGGTTTCGTCGGCGGTGGTAATGGAACCGTCTAGGAATTTTTTGGGAGAGAAGTACCATTCGGGGAGAATCTCGAGTCCCGTGAATTGATCGCAGGCGTTAGCGAGAATCTGCGGGAGAACCAGCTGCTCCACTTTTTCTTCGTTGTACTCGTAGTGGCTTTCTGCGTAATGCTTTAAGGCTTCGCCAATCAGCGGCGATTCCGGTTCGGCGCCCAAAAAAGAGGGCTCGATGCGCTTGGAACCATTCTCGTAACCAAGAATGTAGGGACGGTTTAAAAGTTCGTTTGGAGATTTAAGAAGTTCTACATCGGAATCTAGGTAAATGCCGCCCTCGGTATAAAGTGCGTAAAGACGAACGGCGTCGGCGGCAAAGGCCCAGTTCTGCTGTTCCAGGGCTTCCATAATCCAGGGCATATTGGTGGCAACAGCTTTTCGGTAGTCCCAAAAAACAAATTCGTAGTCGCCAAGATATTTTTCCCAAGATTCCATACACCGTTGCACCTTAGGCGGGTAAGGTGCATGAGATAACCAACAATAATGAATCTTCTTAGGGATCATAAATCAACTCCGTGTATTTATTTTAACATATTTTTTTACAAAAAGAGCCGAAAATTTGCAATTTTGTATAGAAAAAGAAGCGTCAGCTAAAAATCGTGTTATTTCCCTCACGTTTTTATGATTTTTAGGCTGTTTTCGTTGCTAAATTTGTCTATGTGAACGAAAAACTCAGCCGAATTGAAATGCTAATAGGCAATGCTGCTTTACAGTGTTTGTCGGAAATCCGTATTGCCATTTTTGGCGTCGGCGGTGTCGGCAGCGTTTGTGCCGAAAGTTTGGTGCGCAGCGGCGCCCGCCATGTGACGCTCGTGGACAGCGACTGCGTGGCGGAAAGCAATATCAATAGACAGCTATCCGCATTTGTTTCGACCGTCGGTCGCCCGAAGGTGGATGTGCTTGCCGAGCGCTTTGCGGATATCAATCCCGAGGCTCAAATTGTGCCAGTGCAGGCGCTCTACTCGATGGATGACCGCGGTCGATTTGACTTCGCGAATTTTGACGTCGTCGTCGATGCCATTGACAGCCTTGCGCACAAGATAGACCTGCTTGCGACGGCCTCGGAAGCGGGGTGCAAGGTGTTCTGCAGCCTAGGTGCCGCAGGAAAACTTGACCCGACGATGGTGCGTACGGCGAGCATCTGGCAGACGAAGGGCTGCCCGCTAGGAAAACTTGTTCGTAATGGACTCCGCAAGCGCGGCTTCGCTGGCGACTTCATGGCCGTGTACAGCGAGGAACCTTCTGTTGCTGCCGCGACGTTGGTGAATGCTGATGGATCCGCACCTGAAGTTCACGGAAACAGTCGCAAGGCAGCTGTTCTCGGGAGCGCCATGCCGGTGACCGCCGCGTTTGGGCTTGCGCTAAGCAGCCTCGTTATCCGAAGCGTGCTCTAAAAACAAGATTTTTTGTGAAGAACCTTATTTTTCTTGAAAATGTGACTAAGTGGAACCGTTGGTGGTGGTTTTAGTCACACTTTCTAGACAAAGTAATGTCGTGAAATGCCGCTTTTGATGGCTTTTAATGAATTTTGTGACTAAAACGTCGCAAAAGATGCTTTTTTAGTCATGTTTTGTCCTCGGTGGCTTGTTTTTTATTCGAATTTATTGCGTATAAATTAAATTTTTGTGCCTAAACTGGGGGTGCGGAGGTTGATTTATGCACATTTCTGTACAAAGACGTGTTATTTTTCTTGAAAATTTTTGCCTGAAAGAGTTTTCTTGTGTTTTTTCAAAATAAAATTTGTATTTTTCCTAAAAATTCTTATTGCTTTTATCTGCTAGAGGGGCTTCCTGGATTTTGCAAGGGTAATCAGTGTTGCAAATCCCACAGCCTCCCGACCGATTTCGTGGTTGTCCCGAAGCCTTGGGAGGACTATGAAATTCACGGAACTTTTACAAGATGACCCTGTTATTCCTGCGGTGAATGCTAGAATCGTTGAGTTGGCCAACGCTATTCGGCAAAAAACTTTGGAAATCAAGAAGGCTCCTGCAGGTCGTTTACGGCTTTCTGTACGCGGAAATGGTTTGCGTTGTTATTGCATGACCCAAAAGGGGGATGTAACAGGGACCTATATTTCGCAAAAGCATCGGTCTCTAGCTTTTGCACTAGCACAGAAAATGTACGACGACGAAGTTCTTGCAAAATTGAGAAGTCTAAAAAGCTTCTTGGAAGGTGTCGAAGCCAAATATAAATCTTTGAGTTTGGATTCGCTTTATGAGGGATTGTCCGAACCTCGTCAAAGAATGGTGCAGCCGGTTCGCTTGCCGGACGAGGCTTTTGCCGAACGCTGGCTTTCGGAACAGTACGAAGGCAAGGACTTCGCGGAGGATGTTCAGGAACTTCGGACGGCGAGTGGGGTGCGGGTGCGTTCTAAGTCGGAAGTTATCATCGCGGAAACCCTAGAGCGCCTTGATATTCCCTACCGCTACGAATTTCCTCATGAGTTGCAACGCAAGAAGGGACGGAGTTGTTCCATGGTGACATTTTATCCAGATTTTACATGCCTCAATCGCCGCACCCATCGCGAGTACATTTGGGAACATTTCGGTTTGATGGATGAGGCGGAGTACGTTTCAGGATGCCTTCAAAAACAGGAAATCTATGAGGCCAATGGATTCTTTGTGGGTGAAAATCTCATTTTTACCATGGAAAGTAAATCTATGCCGTTGAATCCTTCGCGTGTGGATTTCCTGGCGAGAAAATATTTGCTGTAGGGATGTTTTGGGAAGGAATATTGTCCTTTTTTGCGGGAAAAGTGACTAAGTTAAGTGATGCGTAGCGGACTTAGTCACGCTTTTTTAGATAAAGTAATGTTTGAAATGCTTCTTTTGGTGTTTTTTAATAAATTTTGTGACTAAGGCGTTGCAAAAGATGCTCTTTAGTCACGTTTTATCCTCGGTGGTTTGTTTTTTATTCAAATTCATTACACATAAATTAAATTTCTGTGACTAAACTGGGGGTGCGGAGGTTGTTTTAGGCACGTTTCCGCCAAAAGGTCTTTTTTTTCTCGTCAAAACCTGCTTTTTGGCCACTAAAGTGTATTACATTTTGGATATGGACCACAGAGAACACGCCTTAAATGTGGTACGGGCGATTCTTGGGGTGTAAAATATCGCTCGAATTTTCTAGATTTGCAGGCATGCAAGATTTTATTCAATTCCCGTATGTTGCCGACCGCTTCAAGGCTGTCCGCAGGGAAACTGTACAGGTCCGCGTAGGCGAGGCCTTGATCGGGGGGAATGCCCCCATTTTAGTTCAGTCCATGACGACCACCAAGCCGAAGGACGTGGATGAAACCGTCCGCCAGACTTTGGCTCTCGCCGCAGCAGGTTGCGGCCTCGTTCGCATTACCGCCCCGACTTTTGCCGACGCCGCTGGCCTTGAAGAGGTCATGAAGCGTGTCCGTGCTGCCGGTTGCACGGTTCCCGTTTCCGCCGACATCCACTTCCAGCCGAAGGCCGCCTTCGAAGCCCTCAAGTGGGTCGAGAAGGTCCGCATCAACCCGGGTAACTTCGTCGATACGGGCATCCTCACGCTCGAAAACCAGACCGACAAGATGTTCGACGAAGGCCGCGAGAAGGTCTTTGAGCAGTTTACTCCGTTTGTGCAGGAGGCGAAGCGCCTCGGTCGCGCCATCCGCATCGGCGTGAACCACGGCTCGCTCTCCGCCCGCATGATTTACCGCTATGGCGACACCGTGGAAGGCATGGTGGAAAGCGCCATCGAAT
>JAKSIM010000016.1 GCA_024398845.1 Fibrobacter sp.
CAGTATTTGCAAGGGTCTGAGGCAATTTTGGGTATCCAAATGACACATTAGCCGGTTCGGCAAGTTTGCAATGCCGTTAATTGCGCTGAATTGTGTGTGTGAAAATTGATGGGGGAGGTAAAAAAAGAAAACCCAGCATTTCTGCTGGGTTTCTTTCTGCGGTCGGACAGACTTGAACTGTCATGAGATCGCTCCCACTAGCACCTCAAGCTAGCGTGTCTACCAATTCCACCACGACCGCGTAGTCCTTAATGGAACGGCTCAAATTTAGATTAAAGTGAACCGTTTGTAAAGGGGAAATGAGGAATTTTCTTAAAAAAAATCCTTTTTTCCTGGAAAAAACGCTTATACCTCGCTGACCAGCTTGTCGAACACCTGCCCGCGGACCTTGTAGTTCTTGAAAAGTCCGAAGCTTGCGCAGGCGGGGCTCATGATGACGGTTCCGCCCTGGCCGATTTTCAGGCTGTCCACGAACGCCTCTTCCAGCGTGGGGAAGATGCTCGCGGGGATTCCTGCACCGTTTTCGCCAGCGCTTTCAAGACCCACTTGCTTGAGCGATTCGAGCATGCGTTCGGCGGTGGCGCCTATGAGGGCGATTCGCTTAAGGTTCGGACGTTCGTTCACGAGAATCTTCGAAAGCTCCGTGAAGTCGGCGTTCTTCTCGGAGCCGCCGAGGATGAGCGCGAACGGGCGCTTCATGCTGCCGGTGGCCGCAATCGTTGCGTCCGGGCGCGTGGCGTAACTGTCGTTGTAGAATTCGATGCCGTTCTTTTCGCCCTTGAATTCCATGCGGAAGGGGAGCGTTTCGTAGGTTTCAAGAGCCTTGAATGCGTCGGCGACTGCAATCCCGAGGGCCTTGCAGGCGAGCGTTGCCGCAGCCATGTTCTCGAGCTGGTAGAGCCCGCGTACCTTGCAGTTTGCGAGGCAGAGGGAATCTGCGCCAATCGTCAAGGTGTCGCCTTCAATCATGGCGTCGCCGTTCTCGTAGCTGACGCTGTACTTGGTACCGGCGGGGCTTTCGCTTGCAATCTTTGCAGTGGGCTCGGCATCGGCGAGGTACACGCAGGTGCCGTTACGCTTTTGCCAACGCACGAGGTTCGCCTTGGCGTCGCGGTATTCCTCGACGCTCTTGTGCCAATCCAAATGCTCGGTGGAGACGCGCAAAACGATGCTCACGTCGGGCGATACAGACAAAGTCATCAGCTGGAAGCTGGAAAGTTCCAGGATGCTGATGCGGTCGGGTGTCTCGTCTTCCAGGAGGTCCAAGGCAGGCACGCCGAAGTTTCCGCCAATGGCATTCTTCTTGCCGCACTTATCAAGAATGTGGCTCACCATGCTCACGGTGCTTCCCTTGCCGAGTGTTCCCGTGACGCCAACGACTTTTGTAGATTTAGTTTGTTCTAAAAACACCTGAATCTGGCTTGTCATCATGCCACCGTTCATCTGGAACTTGAACAGGTCCTGGCTCATCGGGTACACGCCTGCCGAACGCACTACGGTCACGCAGTCCTTGAGCCCGTCGAGGTAACCTTCTCCGCTGAACGTCTTCACGTTCACGCCGGCAGGCACTTCCGGAAGCGAAACCGGGTTCTTGTCCATCACGACAATTTCCTTGACGCCTTCGCGGAACAGATAACGTAACGTACTCTGGCCTTCGACGCCAAAGCCTAAAATACCAACGGGGGAGACGAGATTGTTGTTCATAAAAAAGCCTTTGTTTTGCGCAGTTCATACACGCTATTTTGCACGGCACCGCCCTGCAATGTGCTTGGCCTGCAACCGCAATTTTTTGCTTAAAATTTAGCAACCGAAATAGCGGAATGCATGCCTAAATAAAAAAGCCCCGGCGTAAGCCTGGGCTTTCTAATGCGGTCGGACAGACTTGAACTGTCATGAGATCGCTCCCACTAGCACCTCAAGCTAGCGTGTCTACCAATTCCACCACGACCGCAGGTCGGCGAACCCAAAGGCTCGCTTAAACCTTACTTGGCTTCTGCAGGGGCCGGAACCTCGGCTGCCGGTGCGGCCGGAGCTTCAGCGGCCGGAGCGGCCTCAGCGGCGGGGGCTGCGTCAACAGCAGGGGCGTTGAAAGCACCCGGGAGAACCGGGACTTCGGCCGGAGCCTGTTGGGCGGCATTTTCGCGGGTTGCCTTCTGCATAGCGGATTCTTCAACGGCCTGGTCCTGCTTTGCGGTAATGAGACCGAGGGCAAAGACCACGATGAAGAACACCACAGCCACGCCACGAGTCAACTTCTGGATGAAGGTCGCTGCGCCAGCGGTAGAGAATGCGGATTGAGACGTCATTCCACCGAGACCTGCAAGGCCGCCCATCTTATCGTTCTGCACGAGGACGAGGAGCATGAGGAACAAGCAGAGGAAAACGTGGACAACGATTAAGACCCAAAAAAGAGTTGCCATGTGACGATCCTTTTATAGTTGAAATTTAACAGCCGAATTACTTGGCTTCGGCAGCGGCGATGATTTCCATGAAGGTGTTGGCCTTGAGACCTGCACCACCAATCAAACCACCGTCAATGTCCTTCTGGGCGAGGAGGCCTGCTGCGTTGGCACCCTTCATGGAGCCACCGTACTGGATGCGCATGCCTTCGGCAACTTCAGCACCGTAGATTTCAGCGACAACGGAGCGAACGTATGCTTGAGTATCCTGAGCCTGTTCGTCGGTAGCGGTCACGCCGGTACCAATAGCCCAAACCGGTTCGTAAGCGAGAACGCACTTGGCGGCGTCAGCAGCGGAAACGTCCTTGAAAGCGCCCTTGACCTGGAGGCCGAGAACTTCCTTGAGGATGCCGCCGTTGCGCTGGTCGAGAGTTTCGCCAATGCAGATAATCGGCTTCAGACCGGCTTCGAGGGTCTTCTTGACCTTGAGGTTCACGGTTTCTTCGGTTTCGTGGAAGTACTGGCGCTGTTCGGAATGGCCGATGATCACGTATTCGGCACCGATTTCCTTGACCATGTCAATGGAAACCTTACCGGTGAATGCGCCCTGGTCCTTCCAGTGGATGTCCTGGATAGCGAGCTTCACATTGGTGCCCTTCACGACGTCTGCAACCTTGGCAGCGGCGAGGTAGGTCGGAGCAATGACCACTTCGGTCTTCTTCACGTCCTTGACGGCTTCAACGATATCCTTAGCGAGCTGAATGCTTTCGCTAACGGTCTTGTTCATCTTCCAGTTACCAGCAATAATATACTGACGCATATTTAACTCCTTGAGAGGTTTAAAATTTAACGGGCGTAAATATAGAAAAAAACGACACAAAAAAAAGCCACCTTTTTAAAGGCGGCCTTTTAAACTAGGCTAAATCGGCAACTAGTTGTTGTAGTTGCTGGAACGGCTGCTGGTCGGAGCCGGAGAACCACCATAACGGTCGCCTTCAATCTTGTCGAGAATCCATTCGCCTTCGTAGCCCTTCAAGCGAGCCTGGTCGGGGTGCTTCCAAATGAGGCGGGTGATGAGCTTGCCTTCGATGGTGTAGTATTCCCAAACGCTGCTTGTTTCGGTGGAGGTTTCGTGGTCGGGAGGTCCCCAAAGCAGGTTCACCATGTCGTTGGTCATGCCTTCTTCAATGTAACCCTGTTTGAACACGTCCTTGAGGCGTTTGTCAATGCCCATGCTTTCTTTAACGACGAAATATTCGCGTTCGTATTCCTTTTGACCTTCGCCACGTTCAATAAGAATGGGCGAAGAATAACGGTTTGCGCATCCCCAAAGCAGCAATGCGCTGGCGGCGAGCAAACACAGATGAGAGATTTTCATGGTGTCTCCTTGAAATTTGATGACCACAAAATAAGAATTTATCATGCAAGTGGAATAATATTTTTTAGATTTTACACTGAAATGAAGCTAATGGGTCGTTCAATGAAGAAAATTTTACTTGGCGTGCTGTGTACTGCCTCGTTATCTGTGGCGGACGGCTTTGACCAGGGGGCTAAGAACGGCTTGCGTTACGGTCCGAACCTTTCCGTTGGGATTATGGGAAATACCCCAATTGTTTGGGGGCAGTGGTTGCCTCAGCTTGTGGGCGACGCTCACTATACCTGGTTAGAACCCATTGGTGATTTGAATTATGGCTCCAATCTTGAAAATAATCCAACATACTTAAGAATGGATTTTTCAATTGATGCTTCGCCCTTCTATTGCGGTTACCTCGCTGGTCTTGGATTTCGTCCGTTTAAAACGAATCCACAGTTTGAGGTCAATTTTACATATGAAAGCTACCTGTACATGATGTCGAACCTAGAAATGGTGACTGCCGACGTACAGGGCGAAGGCCGTATTGCCGAGACTTGGAATGCGGACTATGTCGTTGATAACGTATGGATGGACGACTCAGGCGACTGGGACTACGTTCAGATGTTCGATATGTCCGTTAGTTTGGAGTATGCGTTTACGGGACGCTCGGTCGTGGGCGTTTCATTGCATTATATTCTGTCGGATATCATTACTGATTTTGATGGCAAGAGTTACGACTACAAGCGCAACATCCCTGTATTCAGTCGCGATTTCTTGGTGGAATTCAATACCTATGGGCGTTTTATTTTCAACAAAAATTGGGCCTGTGTTTTTGAATCCGTTTATTATCGTACGGGGTACCTCCGTCATGGCAGTACCGTTGAAAAGGAATCTCTTGGGTACGGCTTGGTCAAGGCGGGGCCGCATTTTTCCTGGAAGGATGGACTTCACAACGTGACGTTTGAGCTAGGCGCCTGGAAGCGCTATAGGGACCGCTTTTACGACGGATCACTCGCGCAGGAGTTCTTGGTTCAGCTTGAGTATCAGGGGTATTTCTCTCTTCCCACTCACAGGAACCTTGCGGAATAATACTGGCGTTTTGATGGGGTTCGGTTTGGCCTTCTCTAACAGAGGATCCTTCAGCTGCTTTACAATGGGGTAGGCGGAACGGACCCAAAGATTTCCGCTATATTTTTCACTAATCAGGGTGACTAGCGTTGGCAGTTGGACTCCAGAAAAGTCCTTCCACGCTCCAATGTTGAATGTGCGGGTCTCTTTGCGGGCTCCGCGCATAGTGACATTTTGTGGCTTTGGTAGAGAATCGACGACCATGGACCACCACATGTTTGAAAATGCAGTAGAAAAAACGTTTGGTCTGGGGTTGATGGAGTCTTGGCAGAGAAAGTGGCCGTTTGCCAAGAGTTCCAGGTCGTCCAGCTTGAGCGGCGTATTGCCGATGGTTTCTCGCAAATGGTGGAGTCCGAGCTGGCGCTTGACCCTGGGGGACTTGTATTCTACGTAGCGGTATTCACCGGCTGTAACGTAGGTAAGCGACTTGTGGTTGGGGAAGTTCACAAAGAAACTGTCCAGCGCTTCTGGATGGTGGCGCCATTCAATATCAAGGCTGGTGCGACTGTTTTGGATGTTTATGAATCGCCCCTCGATGTTCACGATCATGGCGGAATCTAGCATGAACTTTGGACAGAGGTTCTGCGCATAGGCGCAGCATAGGCCAGCGACAAAGAACATGGTGGATAAGCGCTTGATTTTTAACATAACGACGCTTAAGATAATAAAATAAACGGAATCTAAATTAAACGGAATCAGAAAAACCCCAACCGCACCCAATGGCTGAAAGGCGAGGCTGGGGTTTTGACTCAAGGGCACTTTTTGAGGTGCCCTTTAGGAAGAAATTTTCAATTAGGCTTCTTCGGCCATGGGGGCGCCGTCCATGTCGTCGCCGACTTCGACAGCTTCGTTTTCGCCAAGCTTGAAGAGCTCCACGTCCTTCATGCTTTCGCGAATCTTCTGTTCGATTTCGGCGCAGAGTTCCGGATTGTCCTTGAGGAACAGGCGGGTGTTTTCGCGACCCTGGCCAATGCGTTCGTTGTTGTAGCTGAACCAGGATCCGCTCTTCTGGATGATGTCCATTTCGGAGGCGAGGTCGAGGATGGATGCTTCGCGGGAAATGCCGCAACCGTAGAGAATGTCAAATTCGCACTGTGTGAACGGAGCTGCGACCTTGTTCTTCACGACCTTGACGCGGGTGCGGTTGCCGATGACTTCTTCGCCGTCCTTGATGGCTGCATTGCGACGGATGTCGATGCGCTGTGTGGCGTAGAACTTCAGGGCGTTACCACCGGTGGTGGTTTCGGGGTTCCCGAACATGACGCCAATCTTCATACGGAGCTGGTTAATGAAGAGCATGCAGGTGTTGGACTTGGAGAGAATGCCGGTGAGCTTGCGAAGAGCTTGGCTCATGAGGCGAGCCTGGAGACCGACGTGGTTGTCGCCCATTTCGCCGTTGATTTCGGCCTGCGGAACGAGGGCTGCCACGGAGTCGATGACGATAATGTCGATTGCGCCGGAGCGGACGAGGGTTTCTGCAATGTCGAGAGCCTGTTCGCCGGTATCCGGCTGGGAAACGAGGAGGGATTCGATGTCGACTCCCAGTTTGCGGGCGTAGACTGCGTCGAATGCGTGTTCTGCGTCGATGAAAGCGGCGACGCCACCGAGTTTTTGTGCTTCGGCAATAGCGTGCAGGGTGAGTGTCGTTTTACCGGAAGATTCAGGTCCGTAAATTTCAATGATACGACCGCGGGGGAAACCTCCAACACCGAGCGCCATGTCAAGCTGGATACAGCCGGTCGGGATGACGGGAATTTCTTCTACGGGCTGTTGGCCCAGAGCCATAATAGAACCTTTACCATAATTCTTTTCGATTTGGGCGATGGCTGCTTCGACGGCCTTGGCTTTGTCTGCGGAAAGGTTGCTAGTGGGTGTTGTTTTCTTTGCCATTTTTGACTCCATTGTGTCTTGTTTTCGATTAATATACAAATTAGTGTTCGTTTGTGCAAGTGCTTTTTTGGTTATTTATCAAAAAAAGTAACCTGCTCAATACCTTATAGACGGCTTTTTCACGGATTTCGTGCCTGTTTCCGTCAAAAATTTCGTAAAAAGCCTCATTTTGCAAACTATTGCTGACAGCCATCCATACAAAACCGACCGGTTTGCCGGGTTCTGCTCCCGTAGGGCCTGCGATTCCCGAGGTGGCGACCGCCCATTCGCATTTGAACTTTTTGCGAGCCCCTTCGGTCATGGCCTTTACGGTCTGTTCGCTTACGGCGCCGTACTTCTCCAGGACTTCGTGTGGGACGTCGAGCATGGATTCCTTGATTTCGTTTTGGTAGGCGACAACGCCTCCGGAGAGGATTGCCGACGAGCCCGCTTCGTTCACGATTTCGGAAGCGATGAGCCCGCCCGTGCAAGATTCCGCCGTGGCCATCATCTCGCCCCGATCGATGAGTGCTTGCTTGATGGCGAGCACCAGTTCGCGAGTTTGTTCTTTCAAGGTTTCATTACTCATTTGCATGCCTATAATTTAAAAACAATTTATGTCAAAAAGTGACAATTTTAAAATTTTGGGTCACTTGGCGAAAAAAATAGGTAAGTTTTTTTTCTTTTTCTCATTATTTCTATATTTAAGTCGATGTTTTACCGTTTGTTTTTAGCGATTCTGTTCGTCTCTCTTTGTGGGGTGGTCTCGGCTTTTGCCGACGAGGATTCCACGAAGGTGTATGTCGGAGGGGTCTACGGTAAGACGGGGATAGAATCCATCGATACGTTGACCGTGAACGAGTGGGATATCCCGACCAAGCGCAATTCGCTTCCCTTGACCATGCTCTTTAGTATTTTTCCGGGTGGCGGTCAGTATTATACGGAACACTATGTGCGCGGCGGTTTTATTACGGGCATCGAAGGCTTGTTGATATACGAGGTCTACTTTAACAAGAGTTTCCAAAAGGACCGCGTTTACGAGCAGGTACGGCCGTTCCAGGATTCCGTGGCTATTTTTACCCGCAAACTCATGTTGAATCCGGAACGCGACAGCATTCGCTATTACCAGCAAAAACGCAGTGAGTTTGCTAACCGCGTACGCGAACTCTCCGATAAAAAGATGGAACAGGAGGACTTGCGTACAGCCGAGAACGCCTGGCTGTTTGGCGTACACCTTTATAGCATGTTCGATGCCTTTGGCATTTGGTACAATAATAACCACCGCAGTACGGAACTCAAAAGTATGCTAAAGGCCTTGCTGTGGGGCATTATTCCTGGCTTTGGTCAAATGTACAACGGGGAATTCGGCAAGGCTGGCCTCGTTTACATGAGTATTATTGGTGCAACGACCAGTATGAGAACGTCCCAGCATATGGTGGAATACTACCTGGATCGCAAACATGTTCTGGAAAACGAAACGGTGACGTCCGAGGAATACGACAAGGTGGTCGAACGCATAACGTACTACCGAAAAAATAGAAACCAGTACATTTGGGGTATGGCGTTAATTTATCTGTACTCTTTGGCGGATGCCGCCGTAGATGCGCTTTTGAGCGATTTTGATAGCCCTATGCACTTTGCTGTTGCCCCGAATCTGGAGTCTAGATCCGGGGGGGTGCAGGCTGAATTTGGCTTTGATTTTTAGAGGTGACTTTTAGTCTTACTCAAATTTGAGTGAAGGCATTTTTATACCGTCATGAATCTTGGTGACGGTTCCGCGAAAATGCCCCTCGGCGTTACGGCTGAACTCAAATTTACTCACCATCGTGTAGCTGAATTCCCCTTCCACAAAGGCTTCGTCGGGGAGGCCGCAGGCAAAGTGGTGGAGGGCGGCAATGACTCCTGCGTGGCTCACCCACAAAAATTCGCCGTTGTCGTCGAGCGTATCTAAAAATTCTTGGACACGGGCGTCCACATCGTGGAAGCTTTCGCCCTCGGGGAATCGAAACCCGCGCAAGTCGTGAAGCCAGGCGTGCATTTCGTTCCTTGGGACCGCTGTCAGTTTTTGCCCTTCCCACGCGCCAAAATTGATTTCTAGAATGGCGTCTCTTTTTTCGATGGGGAGGTTCGTAGCCTCGGAAACCTTTTGGGCGAGGCGCATACAGCGTAAAAGCGGGCTCGCGAACAAGCGGGTCGGCTTTGCTCCGGTATTTAAAAAGGCCTGGATGGCGCTGGAAGATTCTTCGGGGAAGGTCTCGGAAACATCAAAGTCTAGACGTCCGTAACAGACGTCTTTGGGATTATAGGGCTTGCTGTGGCGAATCGTCCAAAGAATCATGGTTTGCTTCCTAAAATTAAAAATGCAACCTTTTGAGGGTTGCAAAAAAAAATCCTAGGCGACCTGAGCACATAAAAATTCACAAGTCCGTTGCTGCTTTCGCCCTGGCGATTTGCCCGCAAATAGTCATTGCGCAGGGCCTAGGAACCTCAAATCTAGTAAAAAAGTGGAATTTTGCCAAGATATGCTAAAAAAATACGATGAAAATCACATTTTAATGTTATCGAGAGTTTTTGTCACTATTTTTGTGATAATTCGTCTTTACATTAATTATATTTTACAATAAAAGGGTGTGCTTGGTGAGTGCTCTCGTTAGAGGGCTAAGGTTGGACGGTTAAGTGGGAATTTCCCCTCAGGAGAACAATATGTGGATACGTAAGAATTGCACGGCCTTTTTAATGCTTTTGGCCTCGATTTGTGTGGCTGCGGAGTCGTCTGATACGCAGGTTGTTCCCTTTGTATTTAAAAGCGTTTCGTCTGATTTTGATTCCCAGTACGCTGAATGGGATAGGTTGTTGAAGTACAAACTTTGGGGAACCGGAGAGTCCTTTAGCAGAGATAACATAAATGGTATTTATGGTGTTGTTTTCAATAACCAGAATGTGGCTATTACGGATTCCGTAGGCTATTCTGGAAGCGCCCTGGGCGGCTTGGGCTTTTATAATGATAAGCACCATATAGGTGGTCCCCTTGCTTTTGCGGGAAATTTTGTCAATGGAACCGGTGACGATCATATTTTGACTGGCCCCTCCCATTTTGGAGGAAGTTTTACCATTGGTACTAATGCCTACAATAATAACAATATGGAATTGAAGGGGGTGTATTGTATCGAGGGCTTCACGCAAAATATGGATAGGGGGCTTAGCAAAGGTGGTGGAAAAATTGATTGTTCCGACTCGCTTATGCCTGCACTTGACAAAACCCTGGATGTCCCGACCGTGGATTATACCGGTTATACCTTTAATAAGGTTGTGGAAGGTAACTGGAATATAACGAATAAAATTGAGACTGTAGAGATTCCAGAAGGAAGTGGGTATTACGATATCCACGTGACGGGTGATTTGCATTTATTGGATTCAAATGATTCCCTTTACGTGAGCATCCCGACTGGAAGAGTGGCTCGTTTCTTTGTGGATGGTTCTATTATCGTTGAAGGCTCTTTGCATAATATTGTGACTTTTAGCCCTGAATTCAATAATCAAGTTGAAAACAAGGATTATGCGGGCAATTTGCTTTTTTATTCTCCAAAGAGTATCGCATTCCCTGCGCAGGAGTGCACGATTCAAGGTACATATATTTCTGGCGGTAAAATCAGTTTTATGCAGCATTATCGTTTTGCGGGGCAGATTCTTGCTAAGCAAATCACGATAGATGCCGACTTTATGGCGGGCGATTTCCGCTATGTGCCGTTCAACCCGTCCAAAATCAAGCTTCTTGTTTCAAGTGTTCGCGAAGACGATGGGGAAAAGGATATCCAGCTTTCGCTGGATAAGGAACCTCCGACAAATGTGCCGTTCCGCTATTGCTTTGAATTCCCGGCTACGGATCCTCTTGCCGGTAAGGCCGAAGGTAACCTCAAGGCGCATCGCAATGACGTCCTCGATGAAGATATCCCGGTATGCTCTACCGGTGCAGACGGAAAACCCGCAGGTGATTTTGTGTGGTCGTATTTTGAAGCTCACAAAACTCAGCTTACGAATCCCATTATTTTGCACCCGAATTACGACGCCCTTACCGAAAATACAGAAGTCGTCAATTTGTGGGTTTGCGACCTTGAAGCCGCCATTTTCAGTGATGGGGACCGCACCAAAACCTGCTCTAAGCTTAAATTGAGTATTAAGGATGTGCCCAAGAATCCCATTAGCCACGATGAAACGGTGACCGGCTTTATGGACGATACCTTGGTAATCGATAGTTTCCCGGTGACAAATCCCAATGGGATTGTGCTGAAGGATTACTTTGTAAGATTTGAATCGACCGTATCGGTGGGTAGCCTTTTGTACAAGGGTGTTGCCGTGAAAAAAGGCGATGTCTTGGACGCCGATTCGCTCAAGTACCTTAAATTTGTGGGCAAACCGGGCGAGTTCGGTTCGCCGTACGATTCCTTTGATTTTACCATTATCCGCAAATCGGATAACGCCGAAACCATCCAGCCGTACACCATGTCGATTGACCTTGTGTCGGTGATTTTCTACGTGGAAGAAAACACCAAGGCCGGAACCTTTGTGGGCAAAATGGTCTCTGATTTTAAGTCGCCTACGTTTGTGCTCAATGACCCTTCGGGCAAGTTCGTAATTGACGCCACTACGGGGGTAGTGACGGTAAAGGCCGACAGCACTTTGGACTACGAAGTAACCGATGGTTATTTTGCTACGGTAGACATTGTGAATGGAACGAATACGAAGTCTGTGGCTGTGAAGTTCGCGATTATCGATGTGGACGATCCTCCGTTCATTAGCGATACCACGATGACTGTTCAAGAAAATAAGCCTGTGGGTACGAGCGTTGGCTTCTTGAATTTCTATGACCAGGATGGCGTGAATTCTGGTTTCCGCAACAACGTGTTTACCATTATTGGCGGCGATTCCAGCTTGTTCAAGATTGATTCCCGTACGGCCGAAATTACGACTCGCGAAGTGTTTGACTACGAAGCTTTGCCTGCCGATAAAAAGTACTTTGTGATTACGGTCCAGGTCAAGGATGACCATGACTACGTAAGCGTTGCCGATGTGACCATTAACATCAAGAACGAAGTGGAAACGTCCGAAATTGTTGTCACCCATGCTGAAACCGGTACGGGTAGGTATAATGTGGATAATCCGCCTTCGATTATCAAAATCAATGAGAATGATATTACGATTAGCTGGACTGCCGATAATACGCCGCAACCCGATACGACGCTTGTTGATTTGCATGAGGGCTGCATTACGGTGACTTTGACTTATAAGGATGAAACCAAGGATTATGCGGCAAAGAAGGATATTCAGGTTTGCGTGAGCACTAGAACTCCGGACGTGGCAATATCTACCAAGGGGGCAGATGTCAAGGCCGATAATATTTATACCATTGTTGAGCAGATTGCCGCAGGCGATACGTCGTTCTACGTGAATGGCAAGGAAAACAAGATTGACGTGGTCATCAAGAACCCGATTGTGGATGCCTCCTATACGGATTCTACATGCAATTACTCTACCGACAAGTTCTCGGTCAATGTTGTTCTTGACACCTTCTCGTCTATTGCAAGTGACCTCAAGGTCGTTAAGGGTATTTCGGAACAGAAGATTATGCTGAACGAGACTCCGTCTAAACCAGCGACTTGCACTCTGTTCAACGACAGCTTGGTGCTAGTGCGCTATACCGAAAAGGTTAACGGGAAGGACGTGCAGATTTCTTACACGACCAACGCTAAGGGCGATATTGTTGGCAAACAGATGACTGTTTCGTACGAGACAAAGATCGATGGCCGCGTGGCGACTGTTTCTTACCTGGCCGACGCCTTTACGGGAGAGGTGCAGAAGAATAACGAAGGTGGCGTGTACACGTTTGCGTACGACTATACCGATAAGAATGGTAAAACAATGACCATTTCTTATGGGGTGAACGACAAGGGCGTTGTGATGCTCGATGCCGAAGGAAACGTTGGATTTAATGTGGGTTACACCTACGTTAATGACTTTGGCAATATGGGTGTGGGCAACATTCGCGTGGTGCTCGACGTTATTAAACCTTACATCGAAATCCTGTACCCGCATATGGACGATGTTCTGTTCTCGAACTACGTGGACGTGGAATGGTGCGTGAGCACGACGGGCGATTCGACCAAGTGCTTGACTCAGGATACGCTTAAAACGCAAGGCCTGGAACGCGGTGCCAATACGATTGTGCGCTTCTACAGAGATAAGGCGGGTAACCTTGCTTCTGACACGGTGTACGTGATTATGAAGGATGCCAAGGACGTTGATATTTCTGTCGAAACACCGGTAACCTTGGTGACTCGAGAAAAAACCGAGGAATACTATTCTGCGAATGCACCGGAGAAAGGCGAGTCCTATGCTATATCCATTTACAATTCCAAGACTGGTAAGGAAATTGAGACGCAGGTGGGCGGTGACTTTGGCACGAAGGATGGAAGCCGCGGTGAACCGTATCCGGGTCTCGAAAAGCACCTTGGTCCGACACTCATGGTCGAGGCTAAGGTCCCGGTCGTAAGCGCCATGGGCGGTCTTGCTACCCTGGATGACCTTGTTGATGCCAATGGAATGATTCCGCTTGATGGTATTGACGCTGCTAGCGGCAAGAAAGTCTCGGTAGATGAATACGTGAAGGAACACTGCTCGTTGGACTTCCAGTCGACGCTTGGTTCCGATATTAGCCAGGCCAACCTCTACCACACGGTAATGCAGGTGAAGGTTTGGGTGTTTACGACGCTGGGCTCGTTTGTCGATTACTTTAGCTTTGAACAGGAACTTGATAAGCCGGAATACGCAAACGAAGGCGGTATCTTGAACCTGTACTTTGAACAGAAGCCGGATAAGGAAGGTTTCGTGCGTACTGCCGATGGCCGTCTCTATGCGACGGGCGCCTACTTGTACAAGACCGAGGTAACCATGACGTCTAAGCTGCATTGCGACTTGCTGCCTATTGCCGACACGAATTCGGGTAAGCAGGGCACTCAGCGCAAGGTCAGCGAAGACCTGCTGAAGCCGTTCGGGTATAAACGCCCCGATTATAAATGATGTATAAGTTTACCATAATTTTTCTTGATAGCAAGTAAAATTATGGTAACTGTTGATTGAATGTGTATAATTTGGGGATGTAAATCACATTTTTTTGCTACAAAAACGGTACGAAAAATCTCGATTCACTTGCAAATGTGCTTATATTTAGGTATTTTTACTTGTGAAAATAAGGGAGACGTAGGGTTAACGGCTATTCCAAGTTGGAATAGAAAAAATGCTCTTTACGTAGTTAGGAGATTTGAGTTATGAGAGAACGCAGAGAAAATCTTAGATTTTTATCCTTGCTTGTTCTTGGACTGGCGCTGCAGGCCTTTGCCGCGCCATCTTGGCCCATGTACTTTAGCAATGTTACCATGACCGACTCTGCAACAATGCAAGAAACGTGGAATACCCTGACCAAGTACAAGGTATTTGGTGAAGACTTCATTAGATTTGAAGGGCAGAAAGTTTTTATCCGTGATACTGTGGGCTGGTTTGGTACTGCCAAGGGTGATTTTGAAACCAAAAATCCGTGGCATGTTGTTGGCGGTCCGATTGTAATTGGTGGAAATATTAGGTTTACAAGTGGTGATGGTAGTGACTCATTGCTGAAAGGACCCATACGTGTATTGGGTTCGGTAACTATGGAAAATCATGGTAATCCCGATGCTTTTGATGGGGACGCGTGTGTTCAAAACAAAGTCAATGATTATTTTTTAACTGAATTAAGGTCGGGAAAGGCTTATGTAGGGAACTATTCCGGAACGAAAGTGGTGGAAAATTATGGAGATTGTCCGTCTTCTGTTCCCGAAGTTGATGGAAATTTGGAGGCTCCACGACTTGTTGATGGTGAATTTAGCAGACATACTATACACCCGGCTCTCAATATCAATGGTAGTGTGGAAACAATAGATGTTCCTCCTAGGTCTTTGAGTGACGAAAAAGATTCTGTATACGATTACTACATTGAAAGTATCTCCTTGGAAAATGGGGGAACGTTGGTGATTCGCATGCCGAAGAGTGGACGTTTGACGCGAATCTTTTTGCAAAATGGGTTTACCAAAATTAATTCGCATTCAAGCATTCGTATTCTTTACATGGATTCTGATAAAGCAAGCGATTATAACACGACAACTGGAAAATGGAAGAATGGCGTTGACCCAATAATCTGGAAAGATGAAAAAGGAAATATTAAGGATCCTAATGGTTACATTGGTGGTTCTGATTATAAGGGAAACCTGCTCTTCTATTCTAATGGTAATATTTCCATTGATGCTATGAATCCGAATGACGTTGTTCACGGAACGCTTATTTCGTCTGGAACGATTTGGATTAAGCAGCATATGACGTATGCCGGACAGATTTTGGCAAAGAAAATAGTTATTGATTCCGAATTCGATGGTGAATTTATCTATATGCCGTTCGATCCTCCGGCTATTGACATTTATGGCAAAATTACGGATTTGGAATTTGAAGAAAATGATTCCCTGGTTGAGGTCCCTGTTACATTGGATAAGGTTCCTGAAACAGATGTGAGTATTACTTATTGCTTTAAGTCTGCAGAAAAAGTTTTCTCAAATTGGGCCGATGGCAAGGACTTGAATCTGAACGATGTCGATGCCGCTTGGAAAAAAATGCCGCTTTGCGAGGATACGGAGTGGTGCATTGAGTATGATGAGAGTCACAGTTGTACGAAATCCGTTACGATTCCTAAAAGTGTACGTACTGTAACGATTCCTCGCAAAAATACGTCTGCTCAAAGTGACGATCAAAAAGTTTGGATTAATGTTTATAAAGATGGAATTACAGAAGGTAAAGAAAAAATTATCCTTCAAGTGACGAATATTGTTGGGGCCGTTATCCAGAATAACCAAACAAGTGGTGGAATTGCCTTGACTTTGAAGGACTACAGGAACAGAGTCCCGAGCTTCTTGGATGAAGGTGCCGATTTTGAAGTTTATGAAAACAAGCTGGGTGATACCGCAGGTGTCGTAAAGGCTATTGATGAAGATGGCGATGCTTTGAACTTTGGCATTGTCGGCGGTAGTGACAAGGATTATTTTGAACTTCAAAAGATTGACAATGCTTCGACTAGACTCGTTTTGAAAGCGGATTCTGCGGTAGACTTTGAAGCTCTCGCTAAAAAGAACTTTAAGCTCGAAGTGGTAATCGCCGTGACGGATGGTAAGATAGAAACGCCTGTGACCAAGACGTTCTATGTGAATGTTCTTGACGTCAACGAAAAACCGATTATTAACGATGCCGTTATTAATTCAACTTCTCCGTTGAAGGAAAACGCAAAGAATGGTACTCTGGTTGGACGCATTTCGCTTACCGATACCGATAGCACTATGAACGGAGGTTCTCTGCTTCATCCTGAATTATCCATATACAACGTTGCTATTGCTATAGATGGTGATACTGCAGCCTTGCAAATAGATAGTGTCCATCATGTTAAGACGGGTAAGAATTATGCGCTTGTGTATGTGAAGAACTCCGACCTGATTGACTACGAACTGGATTCCATTTTAACTTTGAAGATTCTTGTTCGCGATACCTCGGTTTATACCGTTGATGAGGCTACTAACGTAAAAACCTACCCGTTAGAAGATTCGGCGATGATTACTATTAAGGTCAAGGATGAAGATGATATCCCGGTGATTGATACGACCACTACGGATACCACTACGATTGATTCTATCCACATTCCGAATATTTCAAAACTTGACTTGGACAAAAAGAAACAGGGCTCCGTTCCTGAGAATAACGCCCTTTACGAAATTGCCGGTAAGATTTTTGCTACTTGCTCGGATTCTACCAAGCCGCTTTATTACGAGATTACCAAGGATACGAGCAGCCTTTTTGCGATGGATCCTAAGACTGGTGTTGTAACGGTTGGAATGGCCAATGCCTTGAACTACGAACTTGTGAATGAGTATGCCATCTCGGTGAAGGTGTCCGATGGTGAACCCGATGCCAATGGCAGGGACAAGACCAGGGGCTACAAGGTCCAGTCTGTGACTCGCGATGTGGTTATCCGCGTGATTGACTTGAACGAAAATCCGATTATTTCGGAAGGTCAAACGTTCTACTTTGGCGAATTGCTCCCGGCGAATTCCTTTGTGGACTCGGTGAAGGCCTCGGATATCGATACTTCGTATAAGTTTACGCAGCATAAGTTTGTGCTTATTGGTGGCGATACGACTATGTTCAAGATTGACCTGAACTCTGGCGCTGTTTATACCTTGACCGAATTCGACTTCGATAGCCGCGTAACCTCGGGCGATACCACGTTTACGATTGACGTGAGGGTAATCGATAAGGAACCTGCTCCGGATGGCGTTTCGGAACTCTCGGATACGGCGACGGTGACCATCATTCTTAGGGATGCCAATGAACAGCCGAAGATTGTTTCTGACACGATATATGTGGTCGAAAATACTCCTGGTGGCACAATCGTCGATACGATTAAGGCTTTGGATCCAGATGGCGACAACGACAAGTTGACATTTACCATGGTGGGTGAATCCCAGTACTTTAATCTTACGTCCGAAGGAGTCGTGATTGTAAAGGATGGGGCCAATATTGACTACGAACACCAGGTGGAACCCTCGTTCTCGGTGAGAGTGACCGATATGGTTGATGGTGTACACACCAAGTCTGTGGTTGTTTACATTATTGACGTGAATGAACCGCCTGTTCTTGACGATCAGGAATTTGTGGTCGAAGAAAACAAGGAAATCGGCTTTGAAGTTGGTAAGGTTGTCGCCCGTGACCCGGACACCGATCCGAAATACAACCAGCTGACTTATACGCTCCTTACGAAAACGGACAAGTTTGAAATTCTTACCGATGGAACGATCAAGGTCATTGGTGACCTGGATTACGAAGATGTGAAGAAGTATGTGTTTGATGTCGAAGTCTCTGATGGTGAATTCCAGGATACTGGCAAGGTGACCATCAGAATAAAGAACATCATTGAACAGTCCTTTGTGGATATCGTGGAAGGTGACAACTCCGAAAAGACTTGGGACCATCCGGATACCATCTATACGAATATCGATACCTTGAATATCGTTTGGACCCAGTGCGTAAAGACCATGGATCGTTGCGATACGCTTAGCGGTACGGACAGCTTGACCGAAGGTAAGAACATCATTATCAAGCGCTTCAAGGACCCGACAACGGATATCGCTGGCGCCGATACGGTGGTTGTGTATTACAGCACGTCGGCTCCGATTGTGACGGTGAGCAAGGATGAAGATCCTGCCTTCAAGACGAACATTTATACGGTCGTCGAAAATACGGGTGCCGATTCCTCGACCTTCTTTGTGAACTACAAGAAGAACGATGTGTATGTGCATGTTTCTGATGCAGCGTCTAATAAGGATACTTCGTTTAATGTCTCTTTGATGCTGGATACGATTAGTATTCCTTCTTTGGAATACAAGATTATGGCAGACATTGTTGAATCGACGCTCCCGCTGAACGTAAATGCCCCGAATGCGGTAAGGACTCCGATGAATAACGATTTGCTTGCCTTCTCTTATACGGATACGTTTGAAGGCCACGAAGTGAAGGTGACCTACTATACCGATAAGATGGGCAATGTCGTTAAGGGCGAGAGTGGATCCGAAGAAATGACGATCTCTTACGTTGAAGTTATTGGTAAAGATACGGTGACGTTCTCGTTCCAGGCCGACGCGGTCACGGGTCACCTTATTAAAACCGAAAATAACGGCTCCTTCAAGGTTAGCTATGAATATGAAGATGCTAACCATAACAGGGTGACCGTGGGTTACAACGTTAACGAAAATGGCAAGCTTGCCAAGAATTCCGGTGGCGACGTTGGTTACGAAGTCAGCTACACCTACGTGAACGCTTATGGGAACTCTGCAAAGAAGTCACTGAAAATTGTGTACGATACCAAGCCGCCTCTGGTCTGGATTAAGTCTCCTGTAGATGACCAGGTGCTGAGTTCCAACATGGCCGAAGTGGAATGGTATGTGAGCGCCACGGGTGATAGTGCAGACTTTGTTTTGCAAGATACCCTTGCAATTCAGGGGCTTGAAAAGGGTGCCAATACCATTGTTCGCTTCTTTGTGGACAAGGCTGGTAACAGGGCTTCTGACACGGTCTACGTGATTATGAAGGACGCCAAGGATGTGGATATCCAGGTGGAACAGCCGGTTACCATCGTGACCGCCAAGAAGGTTGAAGAATACTATAGCGAAAACAAGCCGAAGAAAGGCCAGACGTTCGCCGTGTCTATCAAGAATCCGAGAACCGAAGTCGAAAAGGAAACCGTTATTGGCGGACTCTTTAAGACTAGGGAAGGTAGTGGAGCCGAACCGTATCCGGGTAAGAAGGGCCATTTGGGACCGACCGTTGGAATTGAGGTCAAGCTTCCGGTCTACAATTCTGTTGGAGGCCTTGCCACGCTCGATGACTTGATTGGTAAGGACGGTCTCGTCTCGCTGGATGGTATTGACGCTGCCAATAGCGAAAAGAAGACTGTGGAAGAGTACGTTAAGCAGTATTGTACTGCAGAATTTGCCTCTAGCTATGGCACTGACTTTAGCAAGGCGAACCTCTACAATACCACGATGAAGGTGACAATCTGGATCTTTACCTCTCTCGGCTCTTTTGTGGATAAGTACTCGTTTACTCAGGAGATGAACGATGCTGACTTTGTAGACGATGCCGGTATGCTGCAGATGTACTTTGAACAGAAACCGGATAAGAATGGCTACGTGCATACGCAGAACGGCCGTCTCTATTCGACTGGCGCCTACATCTACAAGACCGAAGTCGAAATGAAGTCCTCCTTGAAGTGTACGCTTCCGCCGGTCAACGACGAGGCTAACACCCAGAAGATGGGTGCCCTGCGCAAGACGACCGAGGAAATGCGCAAGGCCTTTGGTTACAAGCGCCCGGACTCTGGAAAGAAGAAAAAATAGACAACGTTTGTAATAATTTTCCATACAAAACCGCCTTTTTGGGCGGTTTTTTTGTGTTTTTGGTCACTTTCTTTTGCGAAATTGAAATTTGTTAAAAAAAGTGTTGCATGTTCGAATAAAAAAACGTATATTACCATGATTTCGAGTTAATAGGAGGGGAGAAACTCTTATTAATTCATTCATCAGGGAGTGGGTAAAATGAATATAAGAGTTATAGCTCTTTTGCTGGCAGGGATGATTCCTGCCTTTGCTGCAGACGAATCCGAACATAAGTTGGCAATGTATGGCGGAGATGAAGTAGACCCGGCGCCGTTGCATTTTGATAACTTTGGAGAAAGTGAACAGAGTGGCGCTTGGACTCGGTTGCTTAAGTATAAGCTTTGGGGAACCAGTTTTTTTGAAACAGGTACTGTTGAAGTTGAAGACTCTGTCGGTTGGACTGGATGTGCCAAGTGTAAATGGCAAAATACGAATGCTGGTTTGGTATTGGGTGGTCCCATAAGTTTTAATGGTGATGTTTCTTTGGGTAATGAGACTACTTTTCTTACGGGACCGACCCGTATTGAAGGTGATTTTACTACGGGTAATGCAAATAATGGAAAGATTTATGGTACCGTGTGTGTCAAGGGTTCTGTTAATGGCGAAGCCCAAAAACTCATAGAAGCCACAAAGAATTCTGATAATCCGGGAATATTGTTTTATGGAAATAACGCCCATGGCGGGGAATGTAGCGATGAACTCGTTCTTCCGGTTGACGACAAATTGAAAGTTCCGAGTATTGATTGGACTAAAGTTAACACTCGTGGAACCTTGAGAGTTGAGAATGGTGGCACTTACCTTGATGCTACTGGTGGCAATCCTTCTGAAGAATTAACTCTTTATTTTGATGAAATTGCGTTTGAAAACGATTCTAAGCTTTATATAGTTATGCCAGAGGGTGGGCGTTTGACAAGAATCTTTACGCGTCACGTGACATTCAAAACGCATCCCTTAATTCAGGTTGTGTATGGTACTAAAGAACATAATACAGAAGTGTTGAATGAGGATTATGCCGGCAATTTGTTGTTTTATGTAGATGACGACATTTTGCTTGAAAATACGGATAATGTTATTTTTCAAGGTTCTTTCTTATCGACTGGTCGATTGACGTATACTTCGAATGGTAAGTTTGCCGGTCAGTTAATTGCGAATGAGCTTAAATTGGGTAACCAGATCAATGGAAAAAATTTTAGATTTGTACCGTATAACCCGCCGAAAATCCTGCTCGAGTCTAAAGCTCGCATTGAAGAAGGTCGGACTGATCCCCAAGATATTTTAGTGACGTTGAACAGAACTGCCTCCACAAATGTGACGTTCAATTATTGTTTTGAATTTAAAAATAAAAATGAAAAAATTGATGGGTTTGACGCAGCTTCTGAGGCTCGATTGGACTTGAATAAAATGCCGCTGCCTATTTGTAATGGACAATCGGTTTCTAAGTCGGCTATGATTTCTAATGGTAAAGACAATACGGAATCTTCCATTGCTGCAATAGTTGTGGATGATAACATTCGCCAGAATGATGAAGCTTTTATTCTTAAAATATGGAATTTGACGGGTGCTGTTATTGGAACGAGCGCCAATAAGGGTGATTTTAAGGTTATCATTGAAGATAATGATTCAAAGCCTGTTAACAAAGATACAACTGTTACCGGTTATGAAGATACTGATTTGCTTATTGATCGTTTCCCGGTATATATGGGGGATCAATCTATTAATAATACTTATGAAGTGAAAATCGTGACATTGCCGGAAAAGGGCCGACTTACCCTCTCTGGCAAGGATGTTAAGGTTGATGATGTAATTTCTTCCAACACATTAAAAAATCTTGTGTTCCGCGGTGCGCCGGACTCTTCGGGTTCGCCGTACACCTCGTTTAAATATATCGCTATTGTTGATGGTGAAATTACAGATGCCGCAAGTACGGTCACGATTAATTTGCTCCCCGAAAATGACCCTCCTGTAGCTAAGAATAACGAACCTACTATTTATTTCTACGAAATTTCTCATAAGTTGAGTGATAAGTCCGAAAGTTTTGAAATTGTTGACCCTGATGATAACGAATTTACGTATGAATTTGACAATACGGACGCTAATTACAAGAAGGTGTCTGACCTTTTTGCAATAGATTCAAAGACAGGTGTTGTTTCTGTAAAGGAGAAGGCTGTTCTTGACTATGAATCAGCTGATAGTGTGTTTACCATTAAGGTTAAAATTACAGATGCCGGTGGTAAGACCGATTCCGATCGCAAGTCTATTACCCCGAAGCTGACGATCAAGATTCTTGACGAAAACGAAAAGCCGACTATTGAAGATGCTTCCGCTGTTGTGGCAGAAAGAACTCCTAACGGAACCGAAGTGGTTCGCATGATTGCCTCTGACCCGGATATTTACAACGTCGAGTTCAGCAAGCTGACTTATGAAATCATCACGAAAGATGTTCCGTTTACCATGGATTCCAACAAGATTTTGGTTGCTGACGGTAGCCGCCTGGTTTACAAGACCCAGCCCAAATGGGAATTCGAGGTCCGCGTGATTGATGGCAAGGGCCTTTCTGATACTGCAACGGTTGTGATTACCGTGACTGAACAAGACTTTCCGCCGCACATCTTCTGCGTGACTGGCGATGACGATTGCAACGGCCCGTTCTATGTGGACGAAAACTCCGAAACCGGTTTTGTGATTCACGAATTCGGCGTGTCTGATGAAAAATACCTCAATGATTTGAAGGTGACTTTGGAAGATGTTGACAAGACTGGTGCGGATTCCCTGTTCAATGCTGTTTTGGGTCCTGTTTCGAATAATTCTGCTAGAAGCTTGAAGATTGTTGTTAAGGACAAGAACAAGCTTGACTACGAAAAGATTATTGATACGCACAAGGTTCGCATTGTTGTTACGAACCCGAAGGGCCTGAATGCTGCCATTGAACGCACCATTGTTGTGAATGACGTGAATGAAACTCCGGACATTGAAGACCAGTTCTTCACTGTAAACGAAACCGCCCTGGTGGGTACCTCTGTAGGCTTTGTTGTTGCTACGGACCCGGATAAGAATCCTGAATTCAACAAGTTGACCTTCTCCAAGGTTGAAGGAAGCGGATGGTTCAACGTACTCGAAAGTGGCGAAATCAAGTTGCTCAAGGAATTGGACTACAAAAAGGATTCTGTGCACGTTATGAAGGTCCGTGTTACGGACGGTACCAACTCTAATACGGCAAACGTGACCATCAAGGTTTTGAAGGAACGCAAAATTTCCATAGTTGACATCATTGAAGCGGACAACGCTGATTCGACCTGGTTTTACCCGGAAATAATCTATACCCATACGCCGACCCTCCATTACACTTGGAGGGAATGCGTCAAGGATACTTTGCACTGTGTCCAGAAAGAAGGCGATACTACGCTTGTCACGGGTGTGAACAAGATTGTGAAGACTTTCCAGGATCCGACTACGGACGAAATGGGCTACGACGAAGTGACCGTTTACTATAGCGACGAAACTCCGATTGTGGAAATCTCCACTAATAAGAAAACTGTTGTTGCAAAGAACATCTACTCCATTGTCGAGAAGGTCGATGCAAATGACAAGAATGTGTATGTGAACCACACGGAAAATGACGTGACCGTGAAGATTGTTGACAATGCAATGAATACGGATACCTCGTTTGTTGTGAAGATTGATCTTGGTAAAAAGATTGATGTTCCGACTACGACCTTGAACGCGATGAATGCCGTGGTCAAGGAAGGTGTTGCCCTGAACGATGCCCCGGGTAAGGTGACTCGCACTCCGGTGAATGGTAATGGAACCAAGGTCTCTTACAATGACAAGGTGGGTGGCGTTGACGTTACGATTTCCTATATGGTGGATGAAAATGGCGAAGTCCAGAAGCAGGACGTGATTGGGGAAAAGGGCAAGAAGATTTCGACCGAAGTGATTACGGTCTCTTATGAAACCGAAATCAACGGCAAGAAGGTCACCGTTTCTTACGAAGCCGATGGTTTTACAGGTGCCCCGATTTATGTGGATGCAGATGGTCACAAGACCTTTAATTCCGAAAAGAATGGTATCTATACCGTGAGCTACGGTGCCGATAACGACCCGTCGATGCAGATTTCTTACTTCATTGACAAGAATGGCAAGATTGTGGCGAACGCCAATGGCGATAAGGGCTATAATGTCTCTTACACCTACGTGAACAAGTTCGGCAATGCCGCCAAGCAGGACATTTTTGTGGTGCTTGACATGGTTGGCCCTGAAGTCAAGATTGTTTCTCCGGTAGACAATGCTTCTATCTTTGGCAACTACACCGACGTGGTTTGGACGGTTGGCGGTGTTGAACAGGATACCCTGAAGGTGCAGAGCCTTAAACGTGGTACAAACGTGATTGTTCGCTACTTCCAGGATAAGGCGGGCAACGTTACCTCCGATACGGTCTACGTCATTATGAAGAATGCCAAGGATGTGGATATTAACGTCGAAAAGCCGGTGACCATTGTCAATCGCGACTCTGTAGAAAAGTACTACGAAGTCAACGCTCCGGTTGATGGTGAACGCTTTGCCGTTAGCATCTACAACACCAAGACCAACAAGGAAATTGAAACTCAGGTTGGTTTCCGTCCGGGTCATGTCAAGAAGGGTAGTGGCGAACAGCCGTACGAAGGCCTTGACGGCCACCTTGGCCCGACTCTCGCCATTGACGTGAAGTTGCCGATGGCCAACGCTGTGGGCGGCCTCGCTACTCTCGACGACATTGTGGGCGAGGACGGCATGGTTGCCATTGAAGGCGTGGATGCCGCCAATAGCGAAAAGATGACCGTGAACGAATATGCCCAGGCATACTGCACGGATGAATTCGTGAAGGACATGGGTTCTGACTTGAGCAAGATGAACCTCTTTGACACCAAGATGAATGTCAATATCAGTGTGTTTACGAATTCGGGCAGCTTTGTGGATTCCTACTCCTTTACCCAGGATCTTAACGATGCCGAACAGGTGAACGATGTTGGCATGCTCAAGATGTTCTTTGAACAGAAACCGGATAAGGATGGCTATGTGCGTACCGCTAAAGGCGTTAGCTATGGCACGGGAGCCTACGTGTACAAGGCCGATGTCACTATGAAATCCACCCTGCGCTGCACGCTCCCGCCGGTTAAGGACGTATCCAATACACAGGTCAAGGGTGCCGTGCGTGTCACTACGGACGACCTCCTGAAAAAGTTCGGCTACAAGCGTCCGGAGTACAAGATTAAGAAATAATCCATCCCTGGTGATTATTGATGAACCGCCCTGCAAAAAAGGGCGGTTTTTTTGTGATATTAGTCATGAAAAAAAACAAAAATGTTGATAATCTGTTAAAATCCCATTGCAAATTTTTCTAAAAAAAAGTATATTTGAACGATTCACGAATTAATAGGGGGGGAGCGACTCTTATTAATTCAATTCATCAGAAGGAATGAACATGAAAATAAGAGCGTTAGCATTGTTGTTGGTGGGCTTAATCCCCACTTTTGCTGCAGATAATTCCGCAAAAAATGGCTCGCCATTGTTTGATGGAGGTGGTACTGTTAAGCCTGCTCCCATGTATTTTGAAGGGCCGACTACTGACGAAGCGCAAATGAAAGCTTGGAAAACCTTGATCAAATACAAGGTTTATGGTGAAGAAGGCATTTCATTTATTGGTCAGAATATTTTTATGCCTGATTCCATAGGGTGGTTTGGTACTTCCAACGGTGATTTTTTATTAAAAAATAACAGGCACATTGTAGGCGGTCCTATTGTAATTGGTGGAAGTATCTTATTTACAGATGGCGATGGAGAAGACTCCTTGACGACTGGCCCAGTTCGTGCTACTGGTTCCATGTCGGCTGAAAATCGCAATCCTATTAACATTATAAAAGGACCCGTTTGTGTTAACGGAAACGTTAACGATAAAATCTTAAACGAGACCCTAAACGGTAAACCTACTATTCCTCAAGAAAATAGATTTATTGGGGGGGGGTATTCAAACTGCCCAGAACATGTTCCTGATGTTGATAAAAATTTGACGCTTCCTTTGCTTAAGCGGACCGAATTTTCCGGAAAAAAATTAAAAGAGCTTGTGGCCAATGAAAGTCAACACGCTTACATCGATGTTCCTCCGATGTCTGATGGCGATGAGCGTGTGTATGATGTTTATGTAAGTAAAATTGAGTTGGTAAACGGAGGATTTCTAATAGTTCGTATGCCTAAGGGTGGTCGTTTAACACGAGTCTTTGTGGAAGATTTTCAAGAGGTTCACGCTCATTCTAGTATTCGTATTACATATATGGATTCGGATAGTCCCAATGACTTTGATTTTGATAAAGGACAATGGAGAGAAAATGTCAAGCCAGATCCTAATGGTAACGCCTGGCATGGTTATCGTGCGAATAAAGGTGAGCTTGGCTATGAGGGAAATTTGCTTTTCTACTCTATGGGGGATATCTTGTTTATGGCTATGGATCCGGCGGACACTGTTCAAGGAACGTTTATTTCTGCGAGTAAGATTAAGATTAAACAACATATGTCGCTTGCCGGTCAGATTTTGGCCGATAGTGTTGTTATCGATGCAGATTTTGATGGTGAATTTGTCTATGCGCCTTTTGATAATGTTGAAATTGACGTAGAGGGGAGTATTCGTAGTAAGGAATACGAAGAAAATGATTCCTTGGTGGTAATTCCTTTGGAACTGACCGAAACGACGGAAACAGATGTTTACGTAGAATATTGTTTTGATTGGCAGGAAAATCATGAAAAACAGCCATTAGATGTAAATGATGTTGTGGCAGATGGAAATGACTTGAACCTTAAAGATGTTGATGCTGCTTGGCAAAAAATGCCGATTTGCCATGATATGCAATGGTGCAAAAAACGCGATGAAAATAAAGCATGTGTAGATAACGTTTATATTAAGGGTGGCACTCGTAGAGTGAAAATTCCTCATGGATATAAATTTGCTCAGGATGATGCTGATAAAATATGGATTAACGTTTATAAAGATGGAATCGTAGAAGCTCCAAAGGAATATCTTTATTTAAACGTGATACAAATTCAGGGCGCTGTTCTTCCCGGTGGCAAAAAGTCTGGCCAAATTGCTTTGACGTTGATTGATAAGGATAACGAGCCGAACAAAGACCCTGAATTCGGTTGCAAGGACGGCAATGACGGTTGTAAAGGTCCGTTTGAAGTTGAAGAAAATTCCCCGAATGGTACAGTAATTTTTGACAAATTCGAGGTCAAGGACCCGAATCTCAAGGACTTGCCGAACCTTGAAGTTGAACTTACTGGCAAAGCAACCAAGGATGCTTTAGCTAAAGAGTTATTTGAAGTCGAACTTGAGGCGTTTAACAAAGGTGATGTGGCAAGAACGCTTAAGATTAAAGTGAAGGATAACGCTAAGCTTGACTATGAAGCGTTATATGATGAGGCGTTAAAGGGCGCATCTTTTGATGTTGTTCTTAAATTGAAGGACGGCCACGATGGTGAAGCTACGACTGAACGTACGATTAAAGTAATTGACGTGAACGAAAAGCCGTCTATCGCGGATACCTCTGCTACGATTTCTGAAAATGCCAAGAATGGGTCTGAAGTAGTTGCTATGAGCGCTACTGACCCGGATAAATATAGTACGGATGAAAGTGGCTTTAAAAAACTCACTTATTCCATTATTGAAAAGACTCCGTTTGAGATGAAAGGCAATAAGGTTGTGGTGAGAGACAGTACCCTTCTAGATTACGAAACAAAGCCGGAATGGAAGTTCAAGGTTGTCGTAGCGGATGGTGGCAAGCCGTCGCTTACTGATACCGCAGATGTTGTGGTGACACTTAAGGACGAAAACGAAAATCCTGAAATTGTTTGCAAGGATGGTGATGGAAAGTGCAACGGTCCGTTTAAGGTTAAAGAAAACTCTAAGACGGGTTTCGTGATTTTTGACAGGTTTGAAGCTAAAGATCAGGATGCTAATGATTTACCGACTCTTACGGTTGATCTTGCTGGTAAAGATACTAAGGATGCTTTAGCTAAAGATTTATTTAAGGTCGAACTTGATGCGTTTAACAAAGGTGATAAGGCAAGAACGCTCAAGATTTTGGTGAAAGATAGCGCCAAGCTGGATTACGAAAAGGTCAATCCGTCTTATAATGTTGTTATCACATTGAAGGATGGCAAGGGTGGAATCGACACAGTTGAGCGTAAGATTGAAGTGATTGACGTGAACGAAACTCCGATTATCGAGAATGCCTCGTTTGTCATCAAGGATGATAAGAAAAATGGATTCGAAATAGGTCAGCTTAAGGCTTCTGATCCGGATATCAAGGATCTCAATTATAAGGGAAAGATTACTGCCTACGAGATTGTGACTAAGGAAAGTATTCCGTTTAAGCTTAACGGTAACAAGGTGCTTGTCGCGGATAGTGCCACGATTGTCGCTGCGGTTGCCGCTAATAAAGGCGAATACACTTGGAAGTTCGATGTCCGCGTAACGGATGGCGGTGATGATGCTAAGGGCGGAAACAAGCTTTCTGCTACGGCAACCGTGACTGTCAAGGTGTCCCATGAACCTCGCAAGCCGGAAATCACTTGCGTCGATGGTGTGGAAAAGTGCGATGGAGAGTTCCATGTCAAGGAAAATACGGATTTGAAGAAGTACTCTCCCACGGGTACAGTGATCAATTCCTTCAAGGCTACGGATTACGAGAGCATTGCAGACGCTAAGGTGTCTATGGAAGATGTCAATAAGACCGGTGCAGACTCCTTGTTTAAGGTTAACCTCAAGGAAGTGAAGGGCGTGTCTCGCCAGATTGACATTGTTGTTGCTGATGAATCCAAGCTTGACTACGAAAAGATCGAGAAAACTCACGTAATCAAGATTAAGCTTACGAATAAGGCCGGCTTGACCGATTCTATTACTTGTACCATTATCGTGGATGACGTGAACGAAACTCCGACTATCGAGAAAGCCTCGTTTGTCATCAAGGATGATAAGAAAAATGGATTCGAAATAGGTCAGCTTAAAGCGGATGACCCGGATAAAAAGGATCCCAATTATAAGGGAAAGATTACTGCCTACGATATTGTGAATAAGGATGGTATTCCGTTTAAGCTTAACGGTAACAAGGTGCTTGTTGCGGATAGTGCCGCAATTGTCGCTAAGGTTGTCGCTAACAAAGGCGAATACACTTGGACGTTCAAGGTTCGCGTAACGGATGGCGGTGATGATGCAAAGGGCGGAAACAAGCTTTCTGCTGAGGCTACCGTGACTGTCAAGGTGTCCCATGAACCTCGCAAGCCCCAAATCACCTGCCTCGATGGTGTGGAAAAGTGCGATGGAGAGTTCCATGTCAAGGAATATACGGATTTGAAGAAGGACTCTCCCACGGGTACAGTGATCAATTCCTTCAAGGCTACGGATTACGAGAGCATTGCAGACGCTAAGGTGTCTATGGAAGATGTCAATAAGACCGGTGCAGACTCCTTGTTTAAGGTTAACCTCAAGGAAGTGAAGGGCGTGTCTCGCCAGATTGACATTGTTGTTGCTGATGAATCCAAGCTTGACTACGAAAAGATCGAGAAAACTCACGTAATCAAGATTAAGCTTACGAATAAGGCCGGCTTGACCGATTCTATTACTTGTACCATTATCGTGGATGACGTGAACGAAAATCCGGTTATCAGGGATACTTCGTTTACAATTTCGGATTCAAGTTCCAATGATTTTATGGTGGGGTTGCTTACTGTTCGCGACCCAGATGTCAAGGAAACCAAGTACAAGGGTGCGATTATTGCCTACGAGATACTGACGAAGGATGTTCCGTTTAAACTTGACGGTAACAAGGTGCTTGTCGCTGATAGTGCTGCGATTGCCGCTAAACAAGATTACACTTGGAAGTTCCAGGTCCGCGTATGGGATGGCGGTGATAATGAAAAGGGCGAAAATAAACTTTCTGCTACGGCAACCGTGACCGTTATTGTGAAGCATAAAGCTCGTATACCGGAAATCACCTGCGTCGATGGCGAAGCCGAAAATGATTGCAAAGGCCCGTTCCATGTCGAGGAAAATACGGCAGGAAATACCATAATCCATTCCTTCAAGGCTACGGATTACGAGGATATCGCTACAGCTAAGGTGTCCTTGGGCGATGTTAAGATGACCGGTGTTGACTCCCTATTTGATGTTGTACTCCAAAAGTCTACGGATGGCTTGACCCGTCGGATTGACCTTATTGTACGCGAGGGGGCAAAACTTGACTTTGAAAAGGTCAAGGAAGAGCACCAGGTAAGCATTACGCTTACGAATAAGGCTGGCTTGAGTAGCTCGATTCTCCGTACCATTATCGTGGATGACGTGAACGAAAAGCCGTTTATTGCCGATACAACTGCCCACGTGACCGAAAAGGCTCCTAACGGTACAGAGGTTGTTGCTCTCAGGTCTTCTGATCCGGATAGTAAGAACGTTGAGTTCCGCCATTTGACTTATGAGATTCTTACGAAGAATGTTCCGTTCGCCATGGATTCCAACAAGATTGTGGTTACGGATAGCAGCAAGCTTGTTTATAAGGATCAACCCAAGTGGAAGCTTAAAGTTCTCGTAACCGATGGTTATGAAAAATCCGAGGTTCGCCTCTCTGATACAGCCGAGGTTGAGATTATAGTAGATGAACGCTTCAACCCGCCGCACATTTTCTGTGTGAAGGGCGACGACAAATGTCCGGGTCCGTTCTCTGTGGACGAAAATACCGAAACGAACTACGTGATTCACAAGTTCGAAGTGACTGACGAAAAGTTCATAAAGACGGTGACTGCTTCCTTGAAGGATTTGGACAACACGGGTGCCGATTCCCTGTTCAAGGTGGTCATGGATCCTGTTTCGGACGGTGCTGCAAGAACCATGAAGATTGTTGTCAAGGACCAGAATAAACTTGACTACGAAAAGATTGGTGGCGTGTATAAACTCCGTATTACGGTTATGAACGACAAGGGCCTGACGGATTTCATTGATCGTGTCGTCGAAGTGAAGGACGTAAATGAAACCCCGAATATTGAAGATCAGACCTTCACGGTAAGTGAATTTGCCTTAGTGGGTATTACTGTGGGTACGGCTGTCGCTATGGACCCGGATACCAACTCTGCATACAACCAGTTGACCTTCTCTAAGGTTGAAGGTAGCGAATGGTTCGACGTGCTTAAAAATGGCGAAATCAAGTTGCTCAAGGAATTGGATTACGAAACTGATTCTGTACACGTTATCAAGGTACGTGTAACGGACGGTACCAACTCCGATACGGCTAAGGTGACCATCAAGGTCTTGAACGAAATTGAACCGTCCCTGGTTGAAATCATCGAAGTTGTCACTGAAGATTCTACGGTTTGGCGTTACCCGGATACGGTTTATACCAATACCCCGGGAATCACCTTCACTTGGAACGAATGTGTCAAGGATATGGAGCATTGCAACCAAAAGACTGGTGACACCACGGTTGTACCGGGTGTGAACAAGATTGTGAGAACCTTCCAGGATTCTGAAACGGATGTGGCTGGTACCGATGAAGTGGTGGTAATCTACAGCAACGAAGCCCCGATTGTGGAAATCTCCACTAATAAGGAAACTGTTGTTGCAAAGAACATCTACTCCATTGTCGAAAAGGTCGACGCTAATGACTCCAACGTTTATGTAAATCATACGCAAAATGATATTCGCGTGAAGATTGTTGATCCTTTGACCCAAATGGATACCACGTTCACTGTAGATATTGATCTTGGAACAAAGATTGACGTTCCGAAGAATACTTTAAAAGAATTGGGAGCCGTGATTGACGAGGGTGTTGCCTTGAACGATAAGCCGGGCAAGGTTGCTCACACTCCGGTAAATGGCAACGGAACCAAGGTCTCTTACAACGATAAGGTGTCTGGCGTTAATGTCACGGTTTCTTACATGACGGATAAGGACGGTGAAGTCCAGAAGCAGGACGTGATTGGAGCGAAGGGCAAGAAGGTCGCGACGGAAGTGTTTACGGTCTCTTATGAAACCGAAATCAACGGCAAGAAGGTTACCGTTTCTTACGAAGCCGATGCTGCTACGGGTGACCCGATTTATGTGGATGCTAATGGACACAAGACCTTTAGCTCCGAAAAGTCCAGCCTCTACACGGTGTCTTACAATGCTGATAAGGATTCGCAGATGCAGATTTCTTATAACATTGACAAGAATGGCAAGATTGTGGCGAACGCCAATGGCGACAAGGGCTACAATGTCTCTTACACCTTCGTGAACAAGTGCGGCAATGCTGCCAAGCAGGATCTCTTTGTGGTGCTCGACCAGATTGGTCCGGATGTTGAAATTTTGACTCCGACGGATCACAAAGTTGTCTTTGGTAACTTTGTCGATATTAAGTGGACTGTTGACGGCGCGGAACAGGATTCCCTGACTGTGCAGAGCCTTGACCGTGGTGCAAACGTGATTGTTCGCTTCTATCAGGACAAGGCTGGCAATATCTCTGCCGATACGGTCTACGTCATTATGAAGAACGCCAAGGATGTGGATATTAACGTTGAAAAGCCGGTAACCATTATTAATAGCGACTCTGTAGAAAAGTACTACGAAATCAACGCTCCGGTTAAGGATGAACGCTATGCCGTTAGCATCTACAATCCCAAGACCGACAAGGAAGTTGAAACCCTGATTGGTTTCCGCTCCAAGAAAAACAAGAAGGGCAGTGGCGATGAACCGTATGCTGGTCTTGATGGCCACCTTGGTCCGACTCTTGGCGTTGAAGTGAAGATGCCGATGGCCAACGCTGTGGGTGGTCTCGCTACCCTCGACGACATTATTGGTGAGGACGGCATGATTGCCATTGAAGGCGTGGATGCCGCCAATAGCAAAAAGATGACCGTGGACGAATACGCTCATGAATACTGCACGGAAGAATTCGTGGATGACATGGGTTCTGACTTGAGCAAGATGAACCTCTTTGATACCAAGTTGAACGTCAAGATTTGGGTGTATACGAATATGGGTCTCTTTGTGGATTACTATACCTTCACTCAGGAATTGAACGATCCTGAATTGGTAAGTGAAGGTGGCCTGCTCAACATGTACTTTGAACAGAAACCGGACAAGGATGGCTATGTGCGTACCGCTAATGGAAAGGACTATGCTACGGGTGCTTACGTGTACAAGACTGAAGTCACTATGAATTCTACTTTGCGCTGCACGCTCCCGCCGGTTAAGGATGTTTCCAATACACAGGTCAAGGGTGCAAAGCGTAAGGCTACGGACGAACTCTTGAAATCGTTTGGTTACAAACGCCCTGAAAAAAAGAAATAAACACCTAAAAGAGAACCTGTGAAAACGGGTTCTCTTTTTTTATCCATTTTTGATTTTCTATCTTAACCACGAAAAGTCGTCTTTTAAATGAATCTACCATTTTAGATGGCTTAAAGTGGTTTTTTGAATTATGAGCAAAATTAAAGGCTTTTTCTCTTTTTATGGTTTAGTGTATGCCCAGGTGGCGGCTTCGACTATATGGGTCGCCCTTATGGAACTGGTGTTCAACCGTATGCACCTGGTTCCGGTTTCTTCTTGGCAGTTTTATGTGTTGCACTTGGTTATTTTGGTGCCTTGTCTTTTGGTGCTTACGCCCGCGGGGTATCTCTCTGACAAGCATCCCAAGGAACGCGTCCTGTTTTGGACGACGGTTCTTTCTTTGCCGGTGACGCTTTTATTCTTGCTGGCGACCTTTTTAGGAAACCTGCCTCTCGCTTTTGTTTCGGCGGGGCTGTTTTTTACCTTGCAGGCGTTTTTCTTCCCGGCTAAAAATGGTTACATGAAGGAACTGATGGGCGTTCGCTACCTGTCCAAGGGCAGCGGCATCTTGATGATTGTGACCTTTGTGAGCATGATTGTTTCGGCGGCTTGCCTGGCTTTGGCTTTTGAGTGGCTGGTTCCCTCGACACTTGATTTTGGAAACCTGATGCAAGCCTTGTGGCCTATTGCGCTATCCATTCCGGTTCTGGAGTTCATAGGCATTGTTTTTGCCTGGCGCCTCCCGGCCATTGGAGCCTATGACGAGGATTTGAAGTTCCCGTGGGACCGCTACTTTAACTTTGTTTTTGCTCGCCGCAAGTTCTACAAGTCCTGGAAAAACCGTGCTGTTCGCCAGTCCATCATTGGCCTTAGCATGTTCTGGGTGATGATATTCCTCATGGTGTTCGTGGTGCAGGACAAGTTCAGTTCTGGTTCGCTTTTGCACCAGGACCAGGCTTCCAATTACGCCATTCTTGGGGCCACGTTTGGCCTTGTTGCGGGTCTTGCCTACGCCATGAAAATGTCCAAGGCCTTTATTGAAACGGGCCTTATTCCGCTAGGAACCGCGGGTTCTGCAATCCTCATTTTTGTGATTCCGTTTATTCCGCAGCCCTACAATGCCATTGCTTTTACTTTGCTCGGCTTTTGCGGTGGCATTTACATGCTGCCCATGCTCTCGATGCTTTTGTACAATACCAAACCGCGTTCGGCGGGCCACGTTCTCTCGATTAGCAATGTGGTGCAGAATATTGCCATTTTGGTTTTTGATCTGCTTGCTATTGCGGCGATTCGCTATTGGGGCTTCAACCGCATGGATTTGTTCCTGGTGCTTGGCTTTGTTTGCCTTGCGGGTACGGTTTGGGCCTTGTGGGCCTTGCCGCAAACGATGCTTCGTCAATTGCTGCGCACTTTGCTCTCGGTCCATTACAAGTTCCTGGTGCGGGGCCTTAGGCACTTGCCGTGGGAAGGCCCGGTACTTTTGCTTGGAAACCACGTCTCGTATATTGACTGGGCGCTTATCCAGATGTCGAGCCCGCGTCCGCTGCGCATTGTGATTTGCCGCCAATCATACGAAAAGTGGTACATTCGCTTGCTCTTGTCGCAAATGAACGTGATTGATTTGGACCTCGCTAAACCAGCCGAGGCGATGGAAAAGGCCCGCGAAGCCTTGATGCACGGCGAAGCGGTGGTAATGTTCCCCGAAAACGGCCTCTCGCCGACGGGTAACGTGAACCCGTTCCGCCTGGATTACAGCGCTGCCATGGAAGGTGTCGAGAACCTGAAGATTGTGCCGTTCTACATTCAGGGCTTGTGGGGGAGTAGCTACTCTAACGCGAGTGCCGGTTACCGTACGATTGTGCATTCGGGTGGTCGTGTGGTTTCTATTGCCTACGGCAAGGCTGTTCCCGCCGATACCAAGCCGGTGCAAATCAAGTGCATGGTGCAGGACCTTTCTATTACCGCGTGGGAAGCTTATGACCGTCAGCTTTTGCCTGTCCCGAACAGCTGGATTCGTACGGCAAAGCGCAAACGCAACGCTCCGGTGGTCTTTAGCCCCGACGGTAAGCATTTCTCGGGCTTCTCGCTTGCGACGGCTGCGCTTTCGTTCAGTAAGATTTTTGATAAACTCACGAAGGGCGAAAAGTGCGTGGGCATTATGATTCCGCCATCTGGCCCAGGCATCATTGTGAACCTCGCCCTCCTCATTATGGGGAAAACCGTCACGAACTTGAACTACTCCAGTTCTCCCGAGACCATGGATTACTGCTGTAAGCTCGCCGAAGTCAAGACGATTATTACCTCAAAAATGTTTGTGACCAAGTTGAAGCAAAAGGGCGTTGATATGGACCTCCTTTTGGACAACTACAAGGTCATTTACATGGAAGACCTCGCGAAGCAGCTCAAGAAGCGCACGCTGACTTTGAACTTCCTCCGCGTGATGTTGCTCCCGGCCTGGTACCTGGAATGGCGCTTTGTTAAAAAGGTGAACCTGGACGATGTGGCGACGGTTATCTTTAGTTCGGGGTCAGAAGGTAAACCCAAGGGCGTGGAACTTACGCACTTGAACCTTATGGGCGAAATCAAACAGTGTGCCCATGCCTTGAATCCTGGACCAGAAGACGTATTCCTCGGCATTTTGCCGTTGTTCCATGCGTTTGGCTTTAGCATTTCGACCATGATGTGCCTTGTTGAGGGAATCCCCATAGCGACGGATCCGGACCCGACGGATGCCCGACTGGTGGGCCGCGTTTGCGCCCAGTTCAAGGTCACCGTGATGATTGCGACGGGTACGTTCCTTAGAATGTGGGGCGGAAGCCGTCACGTGCACCCGTTGATGTTTGCACACTTGCGCAAGATTTACGCCGGTGCCGAGAAGATTCGCGAGGACGTGCGTACGCTTTACCGCTCCAAGTTCAAGATTGAAATCTTTGAAGGTTTCGGTTGTACGGAAACGACTCCTGTGGCCGCTGTGAATACGTTCGACACGCTTATGGACGACTTTAAGACGGTACTTGTGGGTAACAAGCCTGGAACCGTGGGCGCTCCGCTTCCGGGAACGCAGTTCCGCGTGGTGGACCCGGATACCCTGGAAGAACTTCCGCTGGGCGAAGACGGCCTCCTCTTGATTGGCGGTACCCAGGTGATGAAGGGTTACCTCAAGGATCCAGAACGCACGGAGCAGGCGCTAGCCATTATTGATGGTCACCGCTGGTACAAGACCGGCGACAAGGGGCATATTGACGAAGATGGCTTTATTACGATTGTGGACCGCTATAGCCGTTTTGCAAAACTCGGCGGTGAAATGGTGAGCCTTGGGGCCGTGGACTTCAAGATTTCGGAAAATCCGGCGTTTGACCCGATAGAACACTTTGCCGTGGCCGTTCCCGACGGTTCCAAGGGCGAAAAAATTGCCCTGGTGTACTGCGGCGACCCGGATGAAGACGAAATGAAGAAAATGCTCAAGGAAGTAGGACTCCCGCCGCTGATGCTCCCGAGCTATGTGGTCAAGGTCGACGCTCTCCCCAAGTTGGGCTCTGGCAAGGCGGATGTGCAGACTGGCAAGAAGATTGCCATGGAGCGCCTTGGCCTTACAAACGCCTAGTTGCCGTAGAACAGTCCCTATTCCAAGTTGGAATAAGTTGTTCTGCGTCACTTTGTGATATTCATTGCTTTCTTTTTAAGTTAAAAAGGACTATTATTATGTAAAATAATAGTAGTATAAGAGGTCTTATGCAGCAACGTATACCCTTCTTCCGTTTTTGTGTTGCGCTATTGCTTGTCCCGGCAATGGCTTTTTCGGCGTCTTCCGTAGGTAAGGTGCGTCAGTCCATTGGTGACGTCAAAAGACAAAAAGAAAACCAAAAGGATTGGAAGGATCTTCGCGTTGGCGCCAAGGTCTACCAGACGGACTTTGTACGTACGGGTTCGGAAGCTGTTTTGGGCATTGACTTGCCCGATGGCTCCATGCTCAACATCGGTGAAAATACCGAAGTCGAAATGTCGAACCTCTTTGAAGATAACGGCAAGGGAGCCTACAGAACCCGCTTGAACATCAAGAAGGGCTACGTGGACTTTAACGTCAAAAAGCAAATGGAAGAATCCTCCTTTGAATTCAAGACCGGTACGGCTACGGCTTCCATTCGTGGAACGAGCGGCTTTGTCGGTGGTGAAGACGGCGTGTTCTTCGCAAGCCTTGCCACGGGTAAGTTTGATATCCAGCCGCAAAAGGGTGGGCCAGTGATGCCGGTGATTGCCGGCGAAACGATGTTTGGTTCCGATTCCCTGGTGACCATGAAGCTTGCGTCGTCTGGCGATAAGCGCTTTGTTAAAAAGCTGACCAGGATTGTGAAGTCCTCGGGCAAGAACGTTTCGGCAATGATGAAGGCGGCTCAAGAAGCCGACGCCGCACACCAAAAGGAACTCCAAGAAAATAACTTTACGCTCTCGACCAAGTCTCCGGTAGAAGTTTGCAATGATGGACTTACCATTGACGGCTCTTACACAGTGAGTGACCCCAAGGCGACGCTCGTGTTGAAAATTGGTAAATCCTATACGTCCGAAAACCTGATTCGCGTGGTTGACGGCAAGAGCCATTCGTTCACGCAGAAGATTGCCATTAACGATGCGAACAAGACTTGGAATGAATCCCAGGCCGAATTCGTACTCAAGACATCTTCTGTTTCGGATAGCAAGGTTATTGAACTGAAGGTTAACAAGACTTGTTCCGAAGTGAACCAGGTCCAGCCGTCGCTCAAGTTCCTCTCTTACGATTCCTTGAACTGCCAGATGCAGGTTTCTGTGGGCAATATGCAGGATGACGCTGGCATTTTGACTATGGACATTGATGGTGCTACCTCAATCGAAGAGGCCATCTCCAAGAATGAACAAAAGAGAATTGGCTTGAAGCCAGGTAGCCATACTTACAGCTTTAGTATGAAGGACCAGGCCGAAAATACGGTCACGCTCGAAAAGAAGCTCGGTTGCTACCCGATGAAGCGCTTTAATGTGAATGTTTACGGCCCTGCTAAGGAAGTTTTGAAAATCCCGCCTCCGCCTCCCTCTAAAGATGGCGAATCCCCGATTATCAAGACTCTCCAGTTTAAGATCAAGAGCCCTGAAAATGACCCTGTTTTCTTGTACAAGGTAACCATCAAGCAAAATGGAAAAGTTATTTTACAAGAAACGTTGGGGCAAATTCAGTCTCTGGACTATCAGGTTCCGGTGGAACTGAAACGCGATGACAGGAATCATGGCGCTCAGAACCGGTTCGAGATAGAGGTAAAGCACAAGAGTGGCTTTATCGCCAAGGCTGAAAAGTTTTTTGAGGTCCGTTAATGAGATTGAATAAGAGATGGGTTTGTGTATTTTTGGCTGCTGTCCCGCTTGCATATGCGGAGGCAGCGCCTTCTGTTCTAGCCGATTCTACGAATGCGGCTGCAGATTCCTCTGCATTGGTCTCTGATGCAAGCGTTTCCCAAGTGGTGACCACAGAAAGCCAAAAATTAAATGGCGTGGTTTCGGGCTTTTTGAAGGCCGAAGGTTCTCCTTATTTGGTGACCGAAACGTTGCTGCTTCCCGAGGGAAAGGCGCTTGTGATTGAAGCTGGCGTTGTGCTCGAGTTTGCGGCCGGTGCCGGTTTTGATGTTCAGGGCGGTTCCTTGGCCGTAGTTGGTAGTGGCGAATCCCCTGTTGTGATGCGTGCTGCACCGGGAACAGCTTCCTGGAATGGTATTTCGGTTACGGGTAACCACAGAATCGATTTCCAGCATGTGAATATCCAGGATGCCGAAGTTGGCGTTGCTGTTGAAAACGGCATGTTGGAAATGAGGAATGTAAACATCGAGGGAACCAGGAATATTGGTGTGTACGCGCGTGCCGCTTCCGTCAATTTGCAATGGAGCTCCGTGACGCATTCCAAGGGAATTGCTGTTTGGGCGGGTCCGGATGCGTACGTGGATTTGGACGCTACCCGGTTGACCGATAACTACGTGGGTGTGCTTGCTGGGGAAAAGTCCAATGTTTCTTTGCAGACGTCCAAGATTTCGCAAAACGAATATGGCTTTGTAGATATGGAGCACAACCGTGTTCACCAGTTGCGCTCGGAAATCAGTCAAAACAAGGTGGGTCTTTTGGCAAACGATGTGCCGGCGGACGACCTGAAGAAAATTTCAACGCAGAATAATTCGAACTTGACGCAGGGCGTGGGCGTTGTGACCCATGTTATGCCCGAGGAACCGCGCAATCCCAATGCAGAAGCCTTCCGCGCCGCTGTCCCCCAAAGCACGACTCAGGATGGAGATGAGTGGACTAAGAGTGGCAAGGTGGAATTTGCCGCGGGTTACCATCACGTGAAGGCTCATGACGAGAACTTCTTCCAGGTTCCGGGCTTGTTTGCGGAACTGAACGCCTACTTGCTTTTGGAATCTGGCAATGGCCGTTCTCTTGAATTTTCCGCGAACCTCACGAGCGATACGTGGAATCATTTTGACCCGGTGAATGTGCTGGCTGTTTATACCGACGATATGCAGCGCATCGCTGTGGGTAACGTATTCCTCTCGGCTGGTGACATTTACCTGTCGGGTATAGATTTCTTGGGAGCATCCTACGATTTGAGCCTCTTTAAGAACTCTGCGGGAGAACCGCTGTTTGTGGCCTCTGCATTTGGCGGCGAGACGCAAAAACCAAAGATTCTTGGTGAACGCAATGAAGACGTTTACAAGGATTACATTGAAGATGGCGAGGCTGATCCGCAAACCTTGATGATGGGCGGTAAGTTGCGCTGGAACATGCACCGCCGCTTTAACGGAACCTTGGGCTTTATTGGAAGTAAGGATTATTTGGAAGATCCGCTTTTACGCGATGGTAATAGTCCTAACGTAAATACGGCATCTCCGCTGCAGTCTTCTAAAACGTTCTTTGCCGATGGAAATTGGCTTTTGTTCCCGGGTGACGTGAAGTTGAACGGCCAGGTGGCTGTGGGTGCTGCCGACACGGCTAACGCTACGTTGCAGAGAGCCGTAAACAAGGTGTTTGTGGATGCGGGCCTTGACGCTTCGAACCTTTCTAAGCTTCGCCGTTTGATGGGGAACCCGTCTCTGGTGGATTTACTTACAGAAGAGGAACTTGAAGAATTCTTTGGCGATAACTCCATGATGACCCGTGGCGAAATGCAGACGAAGTTGAAAAAACTTTTGAGCGAGGCAAAGTCTGTGAAAAAGGACTTTGACAAAAAAGAGGAATCTCCGGCCGAAATCAAAAGCTGGGATGGCCAGAATTTCGCGTTTACGGGGTCTCTCCTTTGGAATTTGGGCAATACCGTTCTTTCGGGTTATGTGCGCTTTGTGGGTTCCGATTTCTATAGTGCGGGCTCTCCGGACTTGTTGCAGAATTCCAGAGAGGTGTTCGGTAACCTGGACCAAAAGATATTTGACTTTTGGAAATTGAACTTTAACTATAAGATTGGCGTTGAAAATGCGGCCCATCATTCTGATTACAACGTGTTTGGCCTTGCGGAAGGTTCCAAGGTGGGAATCGTGCCCGGCGCGGACGATAGCTGGCTCGAAGAGCACGAACAAGATGAAAGTCGAACACTGCATGAGCACACCATTAACTTGAACAACCTCTTTAAGATTGGAAAGATGTTCGAGATTTCGGCGGGTTATAACATGAACTACCGCACGCGTAGCACGAACCAGCGCCTGTATGCCGATTATTCTGTGGCGTCGGGAGTCTATAACGATCCGTGGTTTAGCGCTCGCAAGGGAAGTTCTACGATTAGTGTTATGGACAATAATGATACGCTTTTGGTGGATTCCGCTCGCTGGGCTGCTTACTACGCTTTGTCCGATGCTCCGTATTTGGCAACGCAGTTTGACGAGAATATCATTAGACATACCATTAATCTTGGCGTCAAAATGAATATGCCGAGGAACGTCCTTAAGGTGGGTGGTATTTGGACAATTCGTAGGGACTTGTCTGAATTCAAACAAGATAATCTTTTGGCCGACTTTGACTTTGAAGATAAGACCTACGGCATTTTGGGCTACTACTTCCATGGTGGCGATTACGTAGAACAGCGTTACCCGATTTCGTTACTCACGTCGCTTGGCGAAGTGCGCAATATGTTTATGGTGACGCCCCGCTTAAAGACGTACACTCGCGACAATATGGAAGACTTTGAGCTTACGGTTTCCGATAACATTACGGTTTCTTTGGCGAAGGATTTTGCAGACGTCGTGATTTCGGGAACGTTTAGGCAGGAGTTCCTGAGTCGTGACGAAGGAGATGAACGTATTGAAGAAAGCGAAATGGACTTGGAAGCTACGGCAACGCTTCGCTTTATGCATACGGGAAACCTGACCTCGGAATGGACCTTGGGTGGTTACAACGCCTATCGTCCGGACTACAGAGCGGATGAATACCTTGATATTTTCGCGATGGCGTCTATTAACTATTCGTTCTAATAAATAGGTTTATAGCGTGCCGTATATCTTTTTCGGGTGACTTTAGACGATATAGGCAAAAAAACGAAAAATTTTTAATTTTTTTTAAGAAAATGCCTTGACAAATTATTTGTAATATCTATATTTGAGCCCGTCAACAGACGATGCTTCATAGCTCAGTTGGTAGAGCCCGCGACTGTTAATCGCGTTGTCCTTGGTTCGAGTCCAAGTGAAGCAGCTTGGAACCCCGTTCGAAAGAACGGGGTTCTTTTTTTGTATGAACTGAAAATTATTGGCTAGCTAGATGGGGTGAAAATTTTTTTTTGGGGGGGGGCGTAAGACTATTGTTTTGTATATTTTGACCATGATCAAGAAACTTCTTATGGCCATTCTCGCCGCGGCCGCCTTTGCGCTTGCCGCAGAACCCGTCACCGTCGAAGCCCGCCTTACGGAAATCCCGGGCAAGATGCCTTCGAACGACCTCTACAGTTACGTGTACGTTTTCAAGTACAAGGTGCTGAAGGTGGTTTCCGGTTCCCTGGACGCCAAGGAAATTCTGGTGGGTGTGTATAACCCGCTGATTGCCCGCGGCAAGGTCACTGACAAGATGGCCGACAAGTCCAAGGGCAACGTGAGCGAATTCAAGGCGAAGGCAAAGCACACGCTCAAAATCGTTCCGCTGGAAGGCAACTGGGACGGCGCTGTTGAAGACGAATACTTCGACGATGAAAGTTCGCGCTACCTTGCCATAGAGGTGAATGAATAAGAGTAAGCAGTGATTAGTGGTTAGGAATCTTCGATTCCGTAAACAGTGAAATAATGGCGCCAAAGGCGCGTGACTTAAACCTAACCACTAGCCACTAACCGCCAACCACCAATCATTTCTCGTTTAACCCTTCTCCTGGATTGCCACGCCCTGACGGGCTCGCAATGACACCGGAGGATCCCTCTCGTCTAACAACAATTTCTCTCGTCTCTCGTCTTTCGTCTCTCGTCTAACATGGTTTTCTCCTCCCAGATTTTCTTGTTCTACTTCTTGCCGACGTTCCTGGTGGGCTACTTTGTGCTGCTCCGCTCGGGCGTCAAGCATTCAGGGTTGAATTTTTTCATCACAGTTTTCAGTTATATCTTTTACGGGTGGCTGGAACCGTGGCTTGTGTTCCTGATGTTCGGCTCTACGCTCGTGGTGTACATTAGCGGGCGTTTGATTTCGGCGGAAGGGGCGAGCAAACGTCAGCGCAACTTGGCGCTATTGATGGCGATTGTCGTGAATCTCGGCGCACTCGGGTTCTTCAAGTATTACATGTTCGGCATGGGTGCCTTGAATGCGGTCATCGCGAAATTGGGCTGCGAGCCGTTCTCGGTGATGACGGTGCTTTTGCCGTTGGGCATTTCGTTCTATACGTTCCAGTCGATGAGCTACGCGATTGACGTGTGGCGCGGTACGGCGCCACCGGTGAAGAATCTTGCGACATTCGCGTGTTACGTGGCGCTGTTCCCGCAGCTCGTGGCGGGCCCGATCGTGCGCTACAATACCGTGGCCGAGGAACTTGCGACGCGTACGCATACGGTCGAAAACTTTGTGCGCGGAATCTTGTTCTTTTGCGTCGGCTTTGCCGAAAAGATTTTCCTTGCGAACCAGGTGGGCATCATTGCCGACCGCGTGTTTGCGGCGGACGCTCCGGGAGTCATCAATACCTGGTGGGGCGCCATCGCGTACATGTTCCAGATTTACTTCGACTTCTCTGCCTACAGCAACATGGCGATTGGCCTTGGGCTTATGCTCGGGTTCCACTTTCCGAGGAACTTCAACGGTCCGTATCGCGCCGTGAGCATTACGGATTTCTGGAAAAAGTGGCACATTTCGCTTACGAGCTGGTTCCGCGACTACCTGTACATTGCGCTCGGCGGAAACCGCGTGGGCAAAAAACGCCTGTACTTTAATTTGTTCATGGTGATGTTCCTGAGCGGCGTATGGCATGGCGCCAACTGGACGTTCGTGTGCTGGGGGCTTTTCCATGCGTTCTTCATGATTGTGGAACGTGCAAATAACAAAAATGCGCTTTATTACAAGGCTCCGAAGATTTTGCAGATTCTCTTTACGCAGGTGCTTGTGCTGTTCGGTTGGGTGCTTTTCCGTGCCGACAGTATTGGCGAAGCCTGGCGTTTGTGGAAAACGATGGTGGGGGTGATGCCTGTGAGCTCTGTCGATGCCATTCTCACGGCGGAAATCTTCACGCCGACTTGCGTAACCTTTATGGTTGCCGCGGCGGTGCTCTCGATGTGGAAGTTCCGCAGTTTCGACTGGTGCAACAACTTCAGCTTCAAGAAGACTCTGGTTGCACTCGGCCTGTTCGTGCTTGCGACTATGGCTCTCTTTACGCAGAGTTACAATCCGTTCCTCTATTTCCAGTTCTAGTTTGGGTCAATGCACCTCGGGTTGACGGGCATTTACTATCTTAGATTACATGAGTGAAGATGTACAGAATGTAGATGAACTGGCCGAAGAATCGGCGGAACTCCCGAAAGTAGAAAGCAGGGAAGACCTGGCTCGCATTATCCAGGCGCTTGTTTTTGCTTCGCCGGATATTGTGACTTTAAAGAAGTTGCGTGAAATTTTGGGTGACTTTTTGGATGCGCGTTCCGTGGCGGATGCGCTGATTACTGCAAATGATTCTTTGAATAAAATCCAGTCTCCGTTCGAGATTGTGGAACAGGCGGGAGGCTACCGTTTTAGGACCCGCGCCAAGTATTACCCGTGGGTACGCAAGTTGTTCCCGGAAGCGAACGCTCGCCGTTTGAGCCAGGCGGCTCTCGAAACGCTTGCGGTTATCGCTTACCAGCAGCCCATCACGAAGGCTGCCATTGAACAGGTTCGTGGCGTGTCTTCTGTGGATGGTCCGATTCGCAACTTGCTCGACAAAGGTTTTATTTCGTTGGGCGCTCGTGCAGAGACCGTGGGAAACCCTTACACCTACGTGACGACGCAGGAGTTCATGAAGTATTTTGGCATAAACCGCATTCCCGAAGATTTGCCGCGCTTGCGTGAATTCAGCGAACTCTTGGAAGCGGGTGCTCTTGTGCCGCAGTACTCGAAGCCCGAAAATGCGCCTGAGGAACCGCGCCAACCGGAAGAATCTCCGGACCAGATTGAGCTTTCGATGGGGGATGCCTAATGGCTGCCACTCCGTTAATGCAGCAGTATTACGAGATTAAAAAGCAAAATCCCGGCTGCATTCTGTTTTTCCGCATGGGCGACTTCTTTGAACTTTTTGAAGATGACGCTGTTATTGCTTCCAAGATTTTAGGCCTTACGCTCACAAGCCGAAACAATGGTGCTTCGGGTGCGACTCCGCTTTGCGGGTTTCCGCACCATGCTGCCGACCGCTATGTACCCAAGATGGTCGCCGCGGGTTACCGCATTGCCATTTGCGAGCAGGTCGAAGACCCCAAACTCGCGAAGGGTATTGTCAAGCGCGATATTGTGGAAATCATCAGCGCCGGTACGGCGATGGATGAAACGAACCTGAACGCAAAGGAAGCGAATTACCTTTGCGCTTATGTCCCGGCGGATTTCGCCTCGGGTTCTGCTTCTTCGGGGGCTGCCGCTTTTGCGATTGCCGATGTGACCACGGGTTACCTGGCCGCGTGCCTTAGCAGCGAGCAGGCTTTTGAATGCGAGTTCAGCCGCCGCATGCCCAAGGAAATCGTCATACCCGAGGGAACCAAGATTCCGGCGGGCATCATGGATCTCGTCAAGGCCGAAAACGTTTTGGTGACGGAACTCCCGACGTTCTTGTTTGGCGAAGAACAGGCGCGTGAGGTTTTGTTCAGCCACTTTAAGGTGGAAGCCCTGGATGGTCTTGGCCTGGACGGACGCTCTGCAGAAACTGCGGTGACGGGGGCCCTGCTCCAGTATTTGATGGACCAGAAGAAGTCCGAACTCAGTCACTTTACGTCGCTCGAGATTTTGAATCTTGACGATTACATGACGCTTGACCCGAGTACGCTGCGTAATTTGGAGCTTGTGCGTCCGCTGAACGCCGACGACTACAGCAGCACGCTTTGCTCGGTACTCGATTTTACCGTGACCGCGATGGGCGGGCGAACCCTAAAGGACTGGGTGAGCCATCCGTTGATTTCGGTCGCAAAGATTCAGGAACGCGAAGAGGCCGTGGCGGAACTGGTGCAGAATCCGGTCGCACTCGACGAACTCAAGGATTCCCTGACTTCTATTTTGGATATGGAACGCCTCATGGGCCGCGTAGGGAGTGGCCGCGCGAATGCTCGTGACTTGGCGGGCATGGGACGTTCTTTGAGCCAGGCGGCAAAGGTCGCCGATGTGCTCGAAGGTTTGCACGCTCCGGTTTTTGAAGATCTCCGCACAACGCTTGTGCAGGCGAAAGGCCGTGGCGAAGAACTGCTGCAGAACTTTAACGATGACCTGCCTTTGACGGTACGCGAAGGTGGCATGATTCGCCCCGGTGCGAACGCGGAACTCGACGCGATGAACGCCGACATCAAGGAACGCCGCGAGTGGATTGCATCCTTGGAAGGTCGTGAACGCGAACGCCTGGGAATCCCGACGCTCAAGGTCGGTTACAACCGCGTGTTCGGTTACTACATCGAAATTACCCGCGCGCAGATGGCGAAAGCGACCCAGCCGATTCCCGAGGAATACATCCGCAAGCAGACGACGGTTAACGGTGAACGCTACATTACTCCAGAAATGAAGGAATGTGAATCCATCATCAGCAATGCCGAAGTGAACATCCATGCGCTGGAATACAAAATCTTTTGCGAATTGCGTGAACGTGTAAACGGTTGGCGTGCGGAACTCCAGAATATTGCCGATGCCATTGCCCGCGTCGATAGCCTTTACAGCTTTGCCCGCGCCGCCCGCAAGTACAATTACGTTTGCCCCGAAGTCTTTGAAGGCACTGGCCTTGAAATTAGCGGTGGATTCCACCCGGTAATCGTCGCTGTGAACCCGGATTTGGACTTTGTCCCGAATGATGTGTGCTTGAGCCCCGATGGAACGCGCCTGATGCTCATTACGGGCCCGAATATGGCCGGTAAATCTACATACCTGCGCCAGACCGGCCTTATTGTGCTCATGGCCCAAATTGGTTGCTTTGTGCCTGCCGAAAGCGCCCGCATTGGCGTGGTGGATCGCATCTTTACCCGCGTGGGAGCAAGTGACCGCTTGAGTCGCGGTCTTAGCACCTTCATGGTCGAGATGATTGAAACCGCAAATATTTTGCGTAATGCGACTCCGCATAGCTTGGTTCTGCTCGACGAAATTGGCCGCGGTACGAGTACGTTTGACGGACTTTCCATTGCTTGGTCCATTGTAGAAACCTTGCATACCGAACCCGCCCGAATGGCCCTTACTTTGTTTGCCACGCACTATCACGAATTGACAGGCCTCGTCGAGAGCTTGGAACATGCGGGCAATTTCCAGGTCGCCGTACAAGAAAAGGGCGAAAAGCTCGTGTTTCTTCACAAGATTCTCGCAGGCGCTTGCGACTCCAGCTACGGCATTCACGTGGCCGAAATGGCTGGCCTCCCGAACAATGTGGTGCGCCGTGCCCGCAAAATTCTTTTGCGCTTGGAAAAGCAGAAAATTGACCCGAGCGACGAGGCCGCCCACAAGAAGATTGTCGAGAAACCGCAAATGGATTTGTTTGCGCCTCCCGACGAAAATACCCAGCTCTTGAAGGACGAAATTCGCAGACTCAAGCCTGACGAAATGACCCCGATGCAAGCGCTCCAGTGCCTTATGGACCTCAAGGAACATTACGGCAAGTAGGGATTAATGACTAGACTCTAGAGGCTAGTAACCACCAACCACCAACCACTAATCACTAATCACTAACCACTTTTCTTATGATTGACTTTGCTGCTTTAATGGAATATGCCTTTGAAAATCGGCTCTACGAGTCCGAGATTCATGGCATTGAACATTGGCACCAGGTTGAATTTAACGGCCTTTTACTTGCTCCCAAGACGGGTGCCGATATAGACGTGGTTCGCTTGTTCGCACTATTCCATGATTGTCGCAGGCTAGATGACCGTCACGATGCTGGACATGGCCCGCGTGCAGCGGAATTTGCCAAGCTGTGTCGCGAAGAAAAACGTTTTGAAATTGATGATGGACGTTTTGATTTGCTTTACAGGGCTTGCGACTTGCATACGAGTACCCCTCGAACGGGGAACCCGACGATTGACACGTGCTTTGATGCCGATCGCCTTGACTTGGGACGAGTAGGCTTTAAGCTCGACCCGAATCGTATGGCTACGGAGTGGGGCGCAAAAATCGCCCGCAAGTCATTGACCTCGGGCGTTTCTGTTTTTCACATGCGCGAATGGATTCGCTCCATTCAGCTGTAAGTTAGCCAATCCAATTCATGCTGCCCTGGAATTTGACTTCCTCGGGGATGACTTGGAATGTACAGCTGATTTCGACAGCTGCGTTCTTGGGGAGTGACTGTACGCCGACCGCGGTGCGGGCGTGCTTTCCGTTGTCACCAAGAATTTGAACGGCAAGTTCGCTGGCTCCATTCAAAACCGCGGGCTGTTCATGAAAATCCGAGTCAGATTGGACGAATCCATGCATTTGAACGAGCTTTAACGTTTCGCCATGCTGAAGCATTGTCATGGCTGCAGCAATGTTGTTCAAAAGACAAATACGCGCGGCTTCAACGGCCTTTTCGACAGGTATTGCTGTAGGTACAGTTCCGCAAAAGGCTGAGAAGTCACCCTTAACGGACGGCAACTGGCCAGAGACTGCAACCACATCGCCAAAGCGTGTGGCTGGTACGTAAGCGGCCAGTGGTGCCGGACATTCGGGGAGCGTTAATCCTAATTCTTCAACTTTCTTTTTGATATCCATTATAGAAACCTCAAGAAAAGTATAGTTAAATTTTTAGGTTTATTTTTTGAACACCTTGGCAAAACAGAATGTGCACAGTGCAATAATGGCTGCCCAAGAAGTGAGCATAAAAATCAAACCACCAGTTGTGAATTCGGCATTCATGATTAGCCCTCCTTGTTAGCTGTGTTTACTTCGTCGGAATTGCCGATAGGCATCTTTTGGATAGACGGATTGCGCCCTTTTTCTGCTGGACCACCTTTACGCCAGGCATAAGCAATCGCCAAGTTCAACAAGATGGCGAGAATCAGCAGGAATCCGCGGAAACCCCAGGTAAAGCCAATTTGGCTGAAGGTGTGTCCGAGGAACGTCACCTGAGCATCGTCGGGAATGTTGCTCAGCGTGATAATCGGGAGCCCGTTTGTGTAGGTGAACGAAATCAACAGGATAATCAAGTAGGCCGGGCAAACGTATTGGATAATCGGGCGCATAAAACGCGGAAGCTTTAGCGCCGTGCCTTCGTTCATAAGGGCAAAGGCCACGTTTTCGTTGCCTTCGGCTTCAATGAAATCTGTGATGCCGTTTTGTTCAGAAGGATCGTTAACCTTGCGGCGTCCGAGGATGAAACTAAAGATAATGGCTTGAATCATGCCGACGAATACGATGAGGAAGGTACCACCCCAGAAGTCGAGTTCGTCTACAGCACCGGCTGCAAGACCAAAGATTGCGATGAGGCTGCCTACGAAGGTGAGTGTGCTGACCGTCGTCACGGATTTTTTGCGGGTGAACTTGAGGTCGTCTTCGCAGAAGCTAATCAAAGGCTGTATAATAGAAATGGCGCTGGTAATACCTGCAAAGAAGAGCATGGCGAACCAGATGGTTTGGAGGGCTCCGCCGAGAGGCATTTGGCCAAAAACGTAAGGCATCGTTTGGAAACCGAGACCGAAGGTACCGAGCTTAGCGCATTCTTCAATGTTAGCGCCGGCGATAATGACTGCGACCGGAATCACGACTGTACCGCCAATGATGATTTCGGCAAAGCCGTTTGTGGCGCTAGCGGTGAGGGAAGAAAGCGTGAGGTCTTCCTTGGGCTTAAGATAGCTTGCATAGCAGAACACAATGCCCATGCCAAGGCTCATGGTAAAGAACACTTGGCCTGCTGCGGCCATCCAAACCTTGGGGTTCGTGAGTTCAGAGAGGTTCGGGTTCCACATAAAGGCAAGACCCTTGCCAATGCCATCGAGTGTAAGCACGCGTGCAACGAGGATGAGGCCCATGATGAGAAGAATCGGCATGCAAATCTTGTTTGCTCGTTCAATGCCCTTGCGCACGCCGAATCCAAGAACTATCATGTTTGCCGCAAAAGTAATGAGGAAGAAGATGATGGCGACCGGAACTGGACCCACGCAAGTATTAAGCATAATGTAATCGCCAAAGAACTGCGTTACGGCGGCAGGCCCCTGGGCAACAACGTCCATCAACGTTCCCGTGGCGGAGTAAAAGGCGAATGCCAAAATCCAGGACTGGATGAATCCGTAGTAGAAAATGATGAAGATTGGCGGCAGTAGGCCGAGGGAGCCTAGGTACTTAGCCCAGCTTTTCTTTTTGCGGAACAAAATGTGGTAGGCACTCGGAGAAGTCCCGTAATTGTGGCGACCAGCGTATCGACCGAGTGTCCATTCCATCCAGGCTAGAGGAATGCCCAAGAAAACGAAAGCGATAAGGTAGGGAATGATGAATGCGCCGCCGCCATTTGTTGCAGCCTGCACGGGGAATCGGAGGAAGTTTCCAAGACCGACGGCAGATCCTGCAACTGCAAGAATGACACCGAGTTTGGAACCCCAGTTTTCACGTTGATTTTGCATATTAAGCCCCTAATAATGTGATTATAGGAATAATACTATAAAACCCCTCGCTTTGGCTAGACGAGAGGTTTAAAATGATAAAAGTATAAGTTTATTTGCCCTGTTTTATCAAGTTAAGAGCGGAGCCAGCCTTGAACCATGCCCATTGCTGTTCGTTGTAGGTATGGCTGAGCTGAATCTTGTCTTCGGAACCGTCCTTGTGGTGCGCGACCAGCGTGAATTCCTTGCCCGGAGCAAACGTTTTGAGGCCCAGAATGTCAAATACATCCTGTTCCTGAATTTTTTCGTAGTCGGCGGGGTTCACAAAGGTGAGGGCGAGCATGCCCTGCTTTTTGAGGTTCGTTTCGTGAATGCGGGCGAAGCTCTTCACGATCACGGCCTTCACACCGAGGAAGCGCGGTTCCATGGCGGCGTGTTCGCGGCTGGAGCCTTCGCCGTAGTTTTCGTCACCGATGACGATGGAGCCTGTTCCCTTGCTCTTGTAAATCTTGGCAAGTTCCGGGACTTCCTTGTAGCTACCGCACTGGCACATTACTTTGTTCGTTTCGCCGTTGAATGCGTTCACGGCGCCGATGAGCATGTTGTTCGATATGTTCTCGAGATGACCACGGTAGTTGAGCCACGGACCAGCCATAGAGATGTGGTCGGTGGTGCACTTTCCCTTAGCCTTGATGAGAATCGGAGCACCCGTGATGTCTTCGCCATTCCACGGAGCAAACGGAGCGAGAGCCTGGAGGCGCTTGCTTTCGGGGTTGATGGTCACGGTGATGCAGGAGCCATCTTCTGCCGGAGCCTGGAAGCCGGCGTCCTTCACGTCGAAGCCCTTCGGCGGGAGTTCGCATTGTTCAGGAGGATCGAGTTTCACGGCCTTGCCTTCCATGTTCGTGAGCGTGTCGGTCATGGGATTGAAGCGGATGTCGCCAGAGAGGGCGGCAATCACGGCCATGAGCGGGCTTGCAACGAAAGCGTGCGTGTTCGGGTTTCCGTCGGCGCGCTTTGCAAAGTTACGGTTGAAGCTGTGGACGATAGTGTTCAGTTCCTTCTTGTCGGCGCCGGCACGGTCCCAACGGCCAATGCAAGGACCGCAGGCGTTGGTCATGATGGTTGCGCCAAACTGCTTGAACAAGTCAATGAGGCCGTCGCGTTCAGCGGTGTAGCGGACCTGTTCGGAACCCGGGTTGATGATGAGCGGGCACTTGGGGGTAAGACCCTTGGCCAGAGCCTGCTTGATCATGCTTGCTGCCATGAACAAATCTTCGTAGCTGGAGTTCGTGCAGCTACCGATGAGGGCTGCGCTGACTTCGAACTTGGATTCCGGCTTGGCTTCGGTTGCCTTGAGGCTTTCTGCCATGTCGGTCACTGCGAATGCGCGGTCCGGGCTGAATGGGCCGTTGTAGTGGGGGACGAGTGTGGAAAGGTCAATTTCCACGACGCGGTCGAAGAACTTTTCCGGGTTGGCTTCGACTTCCGGGTCGGCCTTGAGGCAGTCGGCAATCTTGTCGGCGGCGGCGGCGACATCTGCGCGGCCAGTGATCTTCAGGTAGCGGCTCATGGAGTCGTCGTAGCTGAAGGTAGAGCAGGTTGCGCCCACTTCTGCACCCATGTTGGCGATGGTTGCCTTGCCGGTAGCAGAAAGGCTGCGAGCGCCTTCGCCGAAGTATTCGATAATGGCGTTGGTGCCACCCTTAACGGTAAGGATGCCTGCCAGCTTCAGGATAATGTCCTTGGCAGTTGCGAAGCCCTGGAGCTTGCCGGTGAGCTTCACGCCAATCATCTTCGGGTACTTGAGTTCCCAGGGGAGGCCAACCATGGCGTCCACGGCGTCTGCACCGCCAACGCCGATAGCCAGCATGCCGAGACCGCCTGCGTTCACAGTGTGGGAGTCGGTACCAATCATCATGCCGCCCGGGAAGGCGTAGTTTTCAAGCACCACCTGGTGGATAATGCCTGCGCCTGGGAGCCAGCAGTCAATGCCGTACTTTGCAGAAACGGACTGGAGAAAATCATAAACTTCCTTGCTGTCTTGCTTTGCCTTCGGGAGGTCAACTTCAACACCTTCTTTGGCGATAATCAAGTGGTCGCAATGTACAGAACTTGGAACAGCGACCTTGGATTTTCCAGCAGTTGTAAACTGGAGGAGGGCCATCTGGGCGGTAGCGTCCTGCATGGCCACGCGGTCCGGGTGGAATTCTGCAAAATCAGTGCCACGCTTGTAAAGCTTGTTTTCGGCACCATCAATCAAGTGCGTGTAGATAATCTTTTCGGCCAAGGTGAGCGGGCGGCCGAGCTGTTTGCGTGCGGCTTCAATGCGGCCAGGCATGCGCGCGTAGACCTTTTGAATCATGTCAAAATTAAAAAGCATAGGTTACCAGTGGTTAGTGGTTAGTAAACAGTGTTAAATTTAGAAAAATTCTCGATATTCATCGTTGTTTGGCTTCAATCTTCTTACTTAAGGTTCTTTGTGTAGGGCTCAATGAGGAAAAGGCTGTTATTTGAATCATTACAAATCAAAAAAATGTTTTTTTTCTTTTAAAATTTATACTTTGTAAAAGAGAATTAACACAGGGGACTTGCCTTATGCAAAAGTTGATTGAACGATTTGTTGCTGTTGTAAAAGAACATGCGAACGATATTGCCGTTGTCGATTGCAACGGAACCAGGA
>JAKSIM010000017.1 GCA_024398845.1 Fibrobacter sp.
TCTGCTTCTTGTGGGTGTATTCGAACTTGGATTCGCGAGTGATGGTTTCGCGGTAAGCCACCTGCGGAGCACCGGTCTGCACGTCGCAGTGGTATTCGCGGCGCATACGTTCGATGTACACGTCAAGGTGAAGTTCGCCCATACCCTTGATGATGGTTTCGCCGGATTCCTTGTCGACTTCGACCTGGAACGTCGGGTCTTCCTTCGTGAAGCGGTTGAGGGCCTTGGACATGTTGTCGAGGTCGTCACGGTTCTTGGCTTCGATAACAAGTTCGATAACCGGGTTAGGAACGTGCATGGAAGTCATGTTGTAGTTGTTCTTGCCATCGGTGAAAGTCGTACCGGAAGCGCAGTCGATACCGAACAGGGCAACAATGTCGCCTGCACCGGCTTCGGTGATATCCACCATTTCATCGGCGTGCATACGGACGAGACGGCCAACGGAAACCTTCTTGCCGGTTGCCATGTTGGTGATCATGTCGCCCTTCTTGAGCTTGCCCTGGTACACACGGACGTAGGTGAGCTGGCCATAGCGGTCGTTCACGAGCTTGAATGCGTAGCAGACGAGCGGAGCGTTGTCTTCGCTCTTGAGCACGACTTCGGCTTCTTCGTTGTCGAGGTCGAGGCACTTGTTTTCGACGTCGGTCGGGCACGGGAGGTAGTCGATGACGCCGTCAAGGAGCTTCTGCACACCGACGTTCTTGTGGGCGGAACCCATGAACACCGGAGTGATGTCGAGGCTGATGGTTGCTGCACGGATGGTCTTCTTGATGAGGGCGATATCGATGTTGGTGTATTCGCCTTCCATGGCCTTTTCCATGATTTCGTCGCTGTAGTCAGCGCAGCAGTCAATGAGCTTGGTGCGGTATTCGTTGGCCTGGTCAACGAGTTCGGCCGGGATTTCCTTTTCAATGAGGTCGTCACCGTTCGCGCCTTCGAAGTAGTAGGCCTTCATTTCGACGAGGTCGACCACGCCCTTCAGTTGGTCTTCGAGACCTATAGGAATCTGCATGACGCAGGGCTTGTGGTTGAGCTTTTCCTTGAGCATGACTGCCACGCGGAGCGGGTTTGCACCGGAGCGGTCGCACTTGTTCACGAACACGACGCGCGGTACATGGTAGCGCTTCATCTGACGGTCAACGGTAATAGACTGAGACTGAACGCCTTCAACGCCGGTAAGAACGAGGATAGCACCGTCCAACACGCGGAGAGAACGTTCCACTTCGATAGTGAAGTCCACGTGCCCCGGGGTATCGATGATGTTGATGGAGTCGGCTTCGCCGCTCTTGGTGTGGGTCCAGTTTGCGAAGGTGGCGGCGGACTGAATCGTGATGCCGCGTTCGCGTTCAAGTTCCATGGAGTCCATCGTGGCACCGACGCCGTCCTTGCCACGGACTTCGTGAATAGCGTGAATACGCTTTGTGAAGTAGAGGATACGTTCGGTAAGGGTTGTCTTACCGGAGTCGATGTGGGCAGAAATACCAATATTTCTGTGCTTTTCAATGTTTTTCATATGTTTTTTCCACTAATGGAGTTGATGTTGTTAAGTTTGCGCCCAAATGTAGAAAAAAATTGCCTCATGCTCAAGGGGCAGAGGCTCATAGATGGTGATGGAGAGGTGAAAAAAGCTTATTATGGCTTAATTTCGCCAGTTGTTTCCGCTTGTTCGGGCTTTTGCGCATCGGCATTGGCGAGCGCTTTAAAGTAGGCTCCTGCGGTTTTGCCGACTTCGTTGGTGTCGTAATAGGTGTAGGCGCCGTTTCCAAGGGCCCCAATGGCGGGGATTACGCGGAGTAGCGTTTTGCTTGCGAATTTAGTGGAAACCTTGACTCCGATTTTAGTGAGGAGGGCACGGAGGGCAGTGGTCGAGAGTTGTTGCACGACGATGCGGCTTCCGGTGCGCACGGCGAGGTCACGTAGGAGCGAGGCTGCACTGTGGCGGAACAGGCACCAGACCATGGCTTCTCGGCTGAGAAGCGCCAGTTTCCCATGCGTAGCGGCAATGTCTGCTACGAGCTGCGCTTGGATTTTCCAGACGGCGGCGATATCTGGGAGGGCTGTCAAAATACCAGTAAGACCGGCGGGGATGGAGAGAGAGGCGCTGACCGTTGCCGCCTTGAAGGCTGCCTGGCGGGTGAGGCGCACGACTTTTTCGTCGGGGTCCACAAGAGGAATGTGGAGAGAATCCGGAATGTCGGTAATCAGGTCAAAGAGAATGCTCGATGCTTTTTCCTTCAAAAATTCCTTGGTATTGGATTCCTGTGCCATAAATTCCTCCGGGATGTACCTACAAAATATAATATTAGGCCGAAGTAAAATTTGCTTGGCCTAGGTTAAAATTGAATTTTGATGAATTTTGCTAAAAGAATATTTTAGCAAGACCGCCGGCAAGGCCGGGGAGCGTGTAGCTCAGGGTATGGTTTTCGAGCCAGTAAGAGGCGATTTCGTCAATCCACTTTCGGTCGCAGCTGATGCTTGTGACCGAAACCTCGGTATCCTTCCCCATGTCGTTAAAGCTGTAGTAGGCTCGCAGGGCAATGGGGGCTTTTTCTCCGTGCAAAAGAACTGAAATGTCTGCGTAACCTTGTTCGGAATTGATGGCGAGATTCTGGATCTCTCCAAAACGCTGGACTAGCTCGTTCTTGCGGATTACGGCTTCGATTGCTTTGTCGCGCGCCTTGCTAAGGAAACTCATGACTCTTGATTACCTCGGAAGCGTGAGAATTTCGATGCCGTCGCGAGTCTTTACAACAGTGTGTTCCCACTGGGCGGAGAGACTTCCGTCGCGGGTCACGGCGGTCCAACCGTCGGCGAGGGTCTTGGTGCCCGGACGGCCCACGTTAATCATTGGCTCGACGGTAAAGACGTTGCCGACTTCGATAAAGCGGTTGTTCTCGCTGTTGCGAAAGTGAAGTACCGTCGGCTCTTCGTGGAAACCGCGACCAATGCCGTGACCGCAGTAGTCTTCGACGACGCTAAAGTCGTGCTCGTCGGCGATGTCCTGGATGGCGCAGCCGATGTCGCTCCAGCGGGCTCCTTGTTCGCCTGCTGCGCGGATACCTTCTTCCATGCAGAACTTGGCGGTGTCGACGAGTTCGCGGGCGATGTCAGAGGGCTTGCCGCAGTAGAACATGGCGCTTGTGTCGCCGTGGTAACCCTGAAGGATGGTCGTGATGTCGATGTTCACGATATCGCCATCCTTGAGAATGGTCTTTGCGCTCGGAATGCCGTGGCAAATTACTTCGTTGATGCTGATGCATGCGTAGCGCGGATAACCGTGGTAACCCATACAGGCCGAGATGCCTTTGTGCTGGCGAGTGAAATCGCCTATGAATTCATCGATTTCCAGCGTGGAGACGCCCGGTTTCACCATCTCACCAGCACGGATGAGGGTTTCTGCGGCGAGGGCGCCTGCGTCGCGGATCAGTTCAATTTCTTTAGCGGATTTTACTTTAATCTTTGCCATGAGAGAGTGGTTGGTGATTAGTGGTTAGTGTTTGGTGGGCGGCTGTGTCGCCATTATAAATCCTGTTTACTGCTTACTGCTTACTGTTTACTATCAAGTGGTTAGTGATTAGTGGTTAGAACGTTCATTTTTTGCATTATACTGTTTACCAACCACTGTTTACTAATCACTTATTTGGTGACTTCGTCACCCAATTCGCTTCGCCTCGGTCATGTTCAAGCAAGGCTTGAACGCGACTCTCGGTTCGCATCATTTCTTCCAAATGTAGCGGTCAAGCAGGTAGGCGAGTAGCATTTGTTCGTCCTCTGTGCCGTTTGCGAGTTCCTTCGCGAGCGGAATAAAGTGACCGATGCGTTCCTTGGCTTTTTGACCGCCAAAATGATTGCGTTCCTTTTCGAGATGTTCGCGGGTGCGCTCGCTGACTTTCTTCGCGATTTCTTCGTCGGTGAGCGGCTCCATCTTGATGAAGTTGATGCCGAAGTCTGCGGCCGTCTGACGCAGGTCGATTTCTTCGACCGGCGTGATGAGGGAAATGCAAAGACCGTTACGGCCTGCACGGGCGGTACGTCCGCTGCGGTGCACGTAGACTTCGTGGTCGGCCGGATGGTCGTACACAATCACGTGGGTCACGTGGTCCACGTCAATACCGCGGGCTGCGACGTCTGTGCAAATCAAGATGCGAATTTTCTTGTCGCGGAAGGCGTTCAAAGTCTTTTCGCGCAGGTTCTGGGCGACATCGCCACTCAGGGCCCCCACCTGGAAGCCGTAACCGGAAAGTACCTGTTCCAAATAGCTCACGTCGCATTTTTTGTTGCAGAAAATCATGCAACTGTCTGGATTGTAGTATTCCAGCACCTTGATGGTCATGGAATCCTTGTCCATCACGTCGCAAGCGTAGTAGCGGTGTTCAAGATTGTTCGCGATGACCTTGTCGTAACTGAGCGAAAGGAACTCAGCGCTCGGACGCTGGAATTCGCGGGCGAGGCTCTTCACCGTCTGCGGAATCGTTGCGCTGAACATGGTGCAAGAAAGCACTTTGGGCAGGTACTTGCGAATCTTCTGCATGTCGGGGTAGAATCCCATCGAAAGCATTTCGTCTGCTTCGTCCAAGACGAGGTCGCGGATGTCAAGGAAGTCAACGTTTCCGCGGCTCACATGGTCCATGAGGCGTCCCGGTGTTGCAACGATGATGTGAACGCCTTCGCGGAGTGCCTTGAGCTGTGGCTCGTAGCTCACGCCACCGAAAATGGCAACGGATTTGATTCCTGTTCCGACAGAGAGTTTTTCAATTTCGTCCTGCACCTGAATGCAAAGTTCGCGGGTCGGCACCAAAATAAGGGCCTGCGGGAATAAGTGGTCGCGTACAATGACCTGCAAAAGCGGAAGTACGTAAGCGCCGGTCTTTCCCGATCCGGTCTTGGACTGCACCAGCATGTCGCGTGCGGCAAGCATGTAGGGAATGGTTTTGCGCTGCACCGGCATGAGGTCGGTCCAGCCGTGGCCCGCGAGAATTTTCTTCTGTTCTTCGGGCAACATGTCAAACGTATAATCGGGGAGCTTGTGCTCGGGTTCGATAATCTTGACGGGAGTTAAAAATGGATTGACTTTTTCTTGTTTTACTTCGGCGTTTTCGTTTGCGCCATTAATTTGATTTTCGCTCATAATATCGCCAAAGATAGCTTTTTATTGGCGTTACGGCAAAGCTGTTAGAGCGTCCAGTGGTATTCTAGACCTGCACTAATGAACCAATCTAGGGTAAATCCGCCTATCATAGAGGGCTGAGCTCCTGCATCGGGAGACGGGTCTACGTACATGTCGCGTCCACGGCTCGAAATACCTGTGCGAAGTCCTAGGCCGTAGTGCTGGTGTAAAATAAAGTGGCTTCCCGCGCCTATGAGGGCTCCCTTATAGGCTTCCTCGAACTTGATGCGGGTCTTGTAGGCCTTAGATGGGGTCTTGACTTTTTTCTTTAAGCCAATGTCTTCTACAAAAAAGCTGTATTGGAACCCGAGGAAGGCAAATGGTGTAATATCAAGCCACTTTAACGGTTTGTAGTTCCTAGAGAGCATGGCGTTGAGGCCAATTTCGTGCTGGTAAAATTTCCAATGGTCCAGTTCCTTGTAAACGGTATCGTTCGGATCCGTTTTCATGTTGTGAACGGCAAGTCTGTAAATGAGTTCAAGCCCAATAAAATCATACCACGTCCCGCCGGCGTATACCGAGAAGAACGGGTCGGAATCATCTAGGAAGTTCCAAAGGCTTACGGAATCCTTGGTAACACGATAGTTGCGGATTGTACTCTTGGTGTGACTTTCTGTCCAATCATCGGGTGTGAGCGGTATATGCGCTTGGGAATACCCAATGCCAATGCCTACCCAGCCTTTAAATATGGGGACTTCCTGGAAGTATTCGTCGGGCTCGGTCGCCAGCTTTTGGCGTTCTTCTTTAGAGAGCCTGCGCTTTGCATCCCTGTCAAAGAACATATTGGCAACGTTATCGCCCATAGAAATTTTATCGGGGCTAATGTGTATTTGACCTGCGGCCTTGGGCTCGGAAGCTGTTTCGTCAAATACGGCGATGTTGAGTTTGTCACCGTTTTTTGCTATGTAGAGTACGGTCTTGTCTTCAAGGGCTTGGAATTTTGCTTGCATTGCTGGGTGCCGTGCGCGCAAGTAATCCGGGTCTAGGTTCGGATCCATATTGGCGTTGAGCCAGCTTGCGTAACGCAAAGCGACGGAATCGCGTTCCCATTCACCAAGTAAACGGCATTTGGGGTCCCCAATCCCCGCGTTGAATCTTCTGAGGGAAAGGCAAAATTCTTTCACGTCCAGGGCGGGATCGGCATCAAGCGACCAAATGAGAACTTCTCCATCCTTCCATACGGTTGGGTGCGAGTTGAAATAGGTTTCTTGACCTAAAGAGAACCCGACAAGCGTCAAAACGAGTGCCAATATGATGTGTGCAAAGGAGAATCTCATTTACGGGCTCCTTCGTACAAATTAACTCGAATCTGCTTTACTGCCGAACGGACCAAGGCTTCTAAATCATTTGGGGTTGGTGTCGAAATAGGTCTTTGAATTTCATCGACGGCACTAAAAAGCGGACGCTGCTTGTTGTTGTCCCAAAGCGTGTACGAGACGATTGCGCTCAAGTTCTTTGAGGTCTTTTTGGAGGTGTTCTCAAGGTGAATGCGAGCGTAGTCAAAATAGTCTTCGCGATTTAGGTCTGTTCCGACAATGAATTCATGCAAGAGCAGAATGTACGGGGGTGTTTTCCCGGAACTGTCCTTTACCATGACTCCTTGTTCTGGCAAGCGTCCCTTCATAAAGATGCGGCTGTCAAGTTTTTGACTTTCTTCAGGGAAGTTCTTGGTGTTCGCGTCTGGTATTTGCTCAAAGGACGGGTAGGCTCGGCGAAGCTCGTTTAGAAAAACGTCTTTGCAAAAAGCGGTTGCTTTGAGCTGGATGCTGTCTGGGCTCCACTTGAACTTTTTGGCAAACCAAGAGGATCGAGTAAGCACAAAGGCTTCGCTTGTACCAGCAATAGCGAGTTCTGAATAAGGGGCCTTTTGATACATCGGGTGGGATTTGGACCAATGATAACTAGGGCTGCAACCGACCAAGGCGCAAACCATAATACACAAAATGACCCAATTCCTAAACACCATATGCAGAACCCTATTGCGAACTCTTACTGGGCGCCCCACTTTTCGCGATAGGCGTACACCTTGTCGAGGATTCCTTCGGGGGCGTTTATGGCCTTGCGGTTTTCTTCGTTCTCGAGGAAGGCAATGATGTCGTTTATGTTCACGATGCTGTGGGCTTCGATACCGTATTCGTCTTGCACAGTTTGCAATGCGGATTTGCCGTTGTCGAGTTTTTCTTTGCGGTCCACCGAGATGAGAAGGCCTACGACGTTGGCGTTTTCAATCTGCGAAAGAGCTTGCATGGTTTCGTTGACAGATGTACCTGCGGTAATCACATCTTCGATGATGACGACGTTCGTCTTTTCGGCATACTTGTAACCGACGAGGGAACCGCCTTCGCCGTGGTCCTTGACTTCTTTGCGGTTGTACGTGAACGTGAGGTTCTTGGCGTACACGTCGCTGAGCTTCATGGCGGTGGCTGCGCAAAGGGGAATGCCCTTGTAGGCCGGACCATAGAGGTTCTGGGCCTTGCCGTCAAAGTGTTTCATGAAGGCGGCCGCGTAGAATTCGGCGAGCTTAGAAAGAGATGCACCCGTACGGAATTCTCCGGTATTGATGAAGTACGGCGTGTTGCGGCCACTCTTGGTGACGAAGTCGCCAAATTTGAGTGCCCCGGATTCCACTAAGAAATGGACAAAATTATCGGTTTCAGTCATTTAAAACTCCTAGGCCTTGGCTCCGGTGAGGAGGGCAATGATGCCTGCGAAAATATTGTGTTCGGTAATGACCTGTATGGTCACTAAAATAGCAAGAACGAGTACACAAAGACCAATGTACCAGTAGAAAGATTTTTTGAATCCTTTGATTTTAATCTTGAAGAACAGCCAAGCGACAACGCTCAAGATGGAACTGAATATCCATGCGGCGGCGCCGGTCAGGTCCACAATGCAACTGACTCCGTAGGTGATGGCGATGCCCGGCATAAAGAAAAAGCAAATGCAAAGTACGCAGAGGAGTGCAAAACCAACGTAGTGAGCAAAGCCGCGTTCTCGTTGTACAATAATTTGCGGTTGCGTCATATCTGGATTTTGCTGCACGTATTCCGGTGCGGCTTCTTCGTTAATGGCTGTTTCTACCGAGGCCGCCGGTTCAACGTCCTGAACCGGTTCAACAGGTTGAACGTTTTCTGTTTGGTCTACGGAGGGAAGTTCATTCTGGTTTTCTTCGGACATAGGGACTCCTAGAGAATAAAGGTTCGGCCTGCGTAAACGAATACGCGGTGTTCCAGCCAAAGTTTGAGGGCGGCGGAAAGAGTGCGCTTTTCGATGTCTTTACCGAGTTCCACGAGTTCATCGATGCTTGCGGTTTCGGGCACGCGCTGAATGTCTTGACAAATAATTGGCCCTTGGTCCAGGTCTTCGGTGGCGAAGTGGGCTGTGGCTCCAATAATCTTGACGCCCTTGTGCCATGCCTGGTGGTATGGCTTTGCTCCCTTGAAGGCAGGCAAGAACCCGTGGTGGATGTTGATTACGCGATATTTGAATTCTTCGGTGAATTCTGCCGAAAGGATTTGCATGTAGCGGGCGAGAACCACTGTGTCCGTTTTGGTTTCGGCGATGATTTCGCGGAAACGGTTCTCGGGAATAGTCTTGTCCGGGTTGCTTGGTACGTAGTAGAAAGGAACTCCAAAGTTCCCGCCAATGGGGCCGAGGTCTGGGTGGTTACCGACGATGCAGCTGAATTCGCACGGAAGGTCTCCGTCGCGGTGCTTGAGCAGAAGGTCGTAAAGGCAGTGGTCTGTTTTGGATACGAAAATAGCTACACGCTCGGTTTTGGACGTGTCGAATAATTTCCAATTCAACTGGAGATGCGGGGCGAGCGTGTCGAGGTGCTTGTACACTTCGTTGATGTCGTTCGATTCCATGTCAAAAACGGCACGTAAAAAGAAAGTTTCAATATCCTTGGCGGTGTGCTGTTGGAGGTCAATGATATTTGCTCCGGCCTTGGCAAGAACCTGCGTGGTGCCGGCAATTAGCCCTTTTTGGTCAGGGCAGTGTATTTGGAGAATGTAGCGAGTAATAGCCATGCTTAAAATGTAGCTAATTGTAAGTGGGGTGGTCTTGTGAATGTTTTCAAAAAAAGCTAACATTGGGTGTAGTACAACATCTCCAAAAGAAGGCTGAGAAGTGTTTAGCGGAAAAAGACTAGCAGTTTCCTGTGCGGCTCTTGCAATTATGAGCGCATCTTCATTTGCAATTATCCAAAAGTCCTGGGATAGTATTTTTAATGCCGAAGGCGAAGGTGATTACACCTCTGCTAAAATTGAAGGCAATATCCGTATGGGCAAGTACACGCACTATAAAGAGGTGCAGCCTGTTTCGTTCAAGGTGAACGACGGCAAGTTCGTATTCTCTGTGGCGGGTAACTTGACGGTTCCTGCAGAGAAAATCGAAAAACAGAATTTTTATGGCGTTTGCCAAAAGACGCAAGAAGCTTGGATTTCTTACTTTGACAAGCCGATGGATTTTGATGGTGAAAGTCTTATCGTGAACATTGCCGGTGTGGATCTTGCTTGCGATAATGAACTTTACGCCGTCTCGGATCTTAGAATTAAGTTTGCAAACCCGAAGGCTCAGGAATACTGGGCCGCTAATATCGAAGGATACCAGAAGTACAAACGCGAAAAGCTGGTGGAATTCCGCAAGAACGAACAGGAACATCGTGCCGATATTCGTGGCAAGTCCGGTAGATTTACCGACCCGCGTGATGGTCAAGTTTACCGCACGGTTCAGGTGGAAGGTCGTGAATGGTTTGCACAGAACGTGAACTACAATGTTGAGGGGCATTCCTGGTGCTACGAAGATAAAGACAATTACTGCATGCGTAGCGGTCGTCTTTATGACTTGGAAGGCGCTCGCAAGGCTTGCCCCGAAGGTTGGCATTTACCGCGTGACCGCGAATGGGACGATATGCTTAAGGGCCTTACCGGTTGCTACGACGGTGTTGATAAGTGCGAAAAGTTTGCAAGTAAGCTTAAGGCCACTACGGGTTGGCAAGGCGGTGGCGGTACCGATGAATATGGCTTTACCGTGTTCTCTTCGGGTTATCGCAAAGTCATTGGCAAATCTACAGTGCGCTACGAAGACATGGGTGAATACGCTGGTTTTTGGAGCGCCCAGAATGGTCGCAACGAAACCATCTGGCTTTGGTCCATGGGCCGCATGAGCGACCAGATGGTTCGCCAGTTGGTTCCGACTAACGCAAAGAACAATGGCTATTCTGTGCGTTGCATTAACGGTAACTAAAGCGTTTGCTTAAAGTGATTGAATGAGCCCGCGGAGTTTTTCCGCGGCTTTTTTTATGTCGGGTTGTGCAACAATGGCGGAGACCACCGCATAACCTTCAATGCCCATTCCTGCGAATTGCGGGATGGTGCGCTCGTTGATACCGCCGATGACGACGACGGGAATGTCAAAATCTTGCTTGATGCGTTTCAAGTCGTCAAGCGGAGTGATGATGGCGTCGGTCTTGGTGCCTGTCGCAAACATTGCGCCAACTCCGAGGTAATCGGCGCCGTCCTGAACGGCTTTGGCGGCTTCGCTGTAGTTGCTTGCAGAAACTCCGATAATCATGTCGGGCCCGACGATTTTGCGGGCGACTGTGGCCGGAATGTCGCTTTGCCCGATGTGGATGCCTTCGGCGGCCACGGCAAGCGCGATATCTATACGGTCGTTGATAATGAGCGGAACGTGGCGCGGCTTGGTGATTTGCTGTACGCGCTTCGCGAGTTCGTAGAACTCGCGGGTGCAGCAATCCTTTTCGCGGAGCTGCACCACCGTGGCCCCTCCGGCGATGGACTGTTCTACGGATTCTTCAATCGTCTTGCAGCTCATGAGGCCGCGGTCCGTGCATAAATAGAGCGAATAGTCAATATTAGACTTCATTGATTTTTGCCTTTTCGCGGAAGGTTGCCGCATCCATTTGGCTAATGGCGTCAAGGAGAGCTACGTGGAAACTGCCCGTGCCGAAACCTGTTCCCGCGTGCGTTAAGCGATCTTTGGCGAGTTCGCCAGCAATGCCTGTGGTTGCAATGCCAGCGATGGCCGCATTAAAGTAATTGGCGGAGGAACTTGTTTGGTGGCTTGCAAAAACTGTGCCGCACAATGCGCCGATGAGGGCTGTTGTCATGCAGCCGGTTCCTGTAACGCGGGCGAGGTCAGCAACTCCGTTTGCAATGCGATAAACTTTTCTACCATCGCTTACGGTATCGATTTCGCCAGTGATGGCGGCGACGCAGTTGTGTTCCTTGGCGACTTTGTTGGCGATGGCCACCGGGTCTTTGGATTCGTCTTCGGCGGCAGAATCAACTCCTTTCGTCGAAACTTCTAACCCTGCAATAAAGCTCATTTCGGAGAGGTTCCCGCGAATTACGGCCATGCGCACGCTTTGGAGCATGCGTTGCGTTGACTCGTTGCGGTAAGCGCTGGCGCCTGCACCCACAGGGTCAAAAATCACGGGAATTTTCAATGCATTTGCCTTTTTGCCTGCGGCAATCATTGATTCCACGGTACGTGCGTTGAGGGTGCCGATGTTCAGTACGAGGGCCTTGGAAATTTTTACGATGTCGGCGACTTCACGAAGGTCGTCGGCCATAATTGGAGATGCACCGAGCGCCAAAATGGCGTTTGCACAATCGTTTGCGGTTACGTAATTTGTAATGCAATGGATGAGTGGCTTTAGTTCCCGCACAATCGGCAATAAATTTGCTAGTGCGCCAAATCTCTCGTCTCTCGTCTGTAGGCCGAAGGCCGTTCTCTCGTCTAACATATATATCCTTATCGCTGGTATTACCCAGATCAAGTTTGCGGGTCGAAGGTTTTATCCTTCCTCTCAGCCGGTTTCCCAGCTCCCCGTTTTTTAGTGGCTAGTGGTTGGTGGTTGGTGGAAAGTTTGGCGGCTGCGCCGCGTTATAAGATGCGCCTCCAGCGCCTAACTATATCCTGTTTACCAACCACTGCATACTAACCACTGCATCCTCGCACCTCAGAGCGCAGCGACCTCTCTCGTCTCTCGTCTGTAGGCGCGAAGCGCCGTTCTTTCGTCTTTCCCTACATTTGCACACTTCGTGTGCGATTCGCTTCGCCTCGGTCATGGGCAAGCGAGCTTGCCCGCGACTCTCGGCTTGCTACATTTGCACGCTTCGCGTGCGATGCTCGTCGGCTCGGTCATAGAAACAAGCAAGCTTGTTTCTGCGACGCTCGCCTCCTTACATCTGCCTAATCGGGAAGAGGCCGAGGAGATCGAGTACGTTCTCGAGCACAATCTGGGTTGATTGCACAAGGAACAAACGGGACTTTTCTTCGACGCTTCCAAGCACGCGGTCTTCGTGGATGAACTTGTGGGCGGCTTCGGCAATTTCCAATGCATACTGGGCCAAAACGCTAGGTTCATCGTCCTTGACAGCGGCGAGAATCTTCTCCGCTTTCTTTGAAAGAATGTTGATGAGGCTGTAGGCGGCATCGTCTGTAAGTTGGGCGAAGTCCACGTCCTTCACGTCCACCGTGTAGCCTGCTTTTCGCATAATGCTGCAAAGACGCACGTGGGCGTTCTGAACGTACGGACCCGTATCGCCTTCGAAACTCATCACGGCGTCCCAGTCAAAACGCACGTCCTTCAGGCGGCTGTTCTTGAGGTCGTTGAAGGTGATGGCGCTAATGCCGATTTCGCGAGCGATGATTTCCTTGTTCTCGAGTTCCGGATTCTTCTCGTCGATGAATTCCAAAATCTTCTTTTGAGCGGCTTCAATCACGTCGCGGAGAAGGCTTGCGGTTCCTGTACGAGTTTTGCCCTTTTCCCATTTGCCGTCCACCATCTGGAGGATTACGCCAAACGGAATGTGGTACATATCCTTGTACCATTCACGGCCCATCTTTTTAAGCACGTGGAATACCTGCTTAAAGTGGAGCGCCTGGCCCAAGTCCACCACGTAGAGACACTTGTCAAAGTTGTATTCTTTTTTGCGGTAAATGGCTGCGGCCAAGTCGCGGGTTGCATACAACGTGCTGCCGTCGCTCTTGCGAATGAGGCACGGGTTCAAGTCGAACTCGTCAAGCATCACCACGTCGCGTTCCTGGCTGTTCACCATCAAGTTCTTTTCGCGGAGTTCGTCCAACACGGCCGGAATCTTGTCTTCAAAGAAACTTTCACCCGTGTAGTGGTCAAAGCTCACGCCCATCATATCGTAAATGCGCATGAGTTCGCGGAGTGTTGCGGCGCGGAAGGCCGTCCACAGCTTGCGGTAAAATTCATCACCCTGTTCAAGCTTTGTGAATGCGGCGCGTGCTTCGTCTTCGAGGCCCGGCTCGTCCTTGCTTACGCGGGAGAAGGATGCGTACAAAACATTCAGTTCCTTCACGGTAAGGCCGTTCAAGGTGGCGTCGTCCGTCGGGAGTTTTTCGCGGAGGTACATCACGATGAGTTTACCGAAAGCGGTGCCCCAGTCTCCCAGGTGGTTGATGCGTTCAACCTTGTAGCCAGCAGCCTTGTAAATGCGGGCGAGGGAGTTTCCAATCATCGTGGAGCGCAGGTGGTGGAAGGCAAGTTCCTTACCGATGTTCGGGGAACTGTAGTCAATGCACACAACTTTGCCGTTCGATGCTGCGTGACCGTAGGTGAGGCCCTTTGCTGCGATTTCGTCCAAGGTGGACTTTGCGAGGAATCCGCGGTCAATAAAGAAGTTCAGGTAACCATTCACGGCTTCCACTTTAGAAAGTCCTGCGGGGAGCTTTACCTGGGAAGCTAAGTCCTCGGCGATGAGCTTCGGGGCCTTGCGCAAAGTCTTTGCCAAGGAGAAGCAGGGAATGGTAAAGTTTCCGTGCGTGGTGTCAGGCGGCACGGAGATAAGCTTCAAAGCGGCTTCGGCGGTAAAGCTGCCGGTCGCTTCGAGGGCGCTTGCAATTTCTTGCTCAAACGAGTTCATTGTCGTCACTCTTCTTGTTCTTGTTATTCTTGACGAAGTCGGCTTCGTTCAGTTCCATAATCTTGCCGTCGGCATACAGACGGTCAAGTGCAATTTCGTTGCGCTTTTCTTCTTCGAACAGGTGGACCATCAGGTCAAGGCCCGCGTCAAATACGGCCCAACGCACGCCTTCCTTGTATTCCACACCCACGGAAGGAAGCTTGTTCGCCTTGAATTCCTTGTGGAATTCGTTCAAGATGGCTTGCATCTGGGCTTCGCTTTCGCAAGTGGCGATGAGGAAAAAGTCCGTCACGTCCTTGATGCCGCGCAGGTCAATGAGCTGCACGTTTTGGGCGCGGAGCTCAAAGAGAATACTTGCGCCAAGCTGGATGGCTTCCGGAAGATCTTTCTTATTCGTTGTCATTGTTTTCTCCCTGTTCGGGTTCAATTATTTTATGAAAATCTTTGCCAATATAGACCGAGGCGTCTACGACAGATCTCTTGCTTACGACCGTCATTACATTATCTGTTTTGATGGCTCGAGCAAGGGCCTGGGCCCCCTCCCATTCCGGGTTCCTGATGACCACGATGGTTTCGTCGTAGTTTTGCAGGCGGTCGTTCTTATAACTGACGACATCGAATCCGTTTTCACGTAAAAACGTTCTCATTTTGCCTGCAGCGCCCTGTTCGCCGCAACTGTTCAAAACCTCCACGTCGCCAGCGTAGTGGCGCACGATGTGGACTTCTTCCTTGACTTCTTCTTTGCAACCTGCAAAAAGAATCGCAGTTAAAAAAATTGCGGTTAAATAGACTTTATTGAACATTACCTGTAAAATGTAGAATTTCTTCGCGTTTCGTAGGGGTAATAGGGATCGCGCCAAGGCCCATAAGCCTTCCACATATCGCTTTCGTTCACAAACATGACTCGTAGGGAGGTGTTTTCTGTGGGCTTGTATTCTAGTTCAACGTCAGGCAATATAAATTGTACTCGTCCTTGACGAATATCTTCGCGTTCCAATCCCCATGGGGTATGAAGTGAAGCGTATAGCGGCATCCATAACCCCAAATCTGCATACAAATGAAGTTCCGGCGTAAATTCGTAGGCTAAATGTGCTAAATAGCTGGTTTGGCTAATGCTACCGAGAGGTCCGCTCATAAAACTTACTGAATAAGTGTATGCGACGCTTAATGCGGGGTCGATTGTTTCTTTACGCAAAAGCCTATTGGGGTCAAAGTTCTCGCGATTCCATGGAATTCCGTCATCTGCAGCAACGTAGACCGTGTCGTAAACCGTATCGACAGGGGCGGTTCCCGTTGATTGTGCCGTATGCGCTGTGTCTATTTTTGCTTGCGGATTGAGGGCGAGCTGGGCAAAGGCGCTCGTCGCAAAAGCAAAGCATAAAACTACAGAGGTTAACCGCATATTATCAATATAGCAACAATCGCTCAAAATAAAAAAAAGCCGCTTTACGGCAGCCTTTTAAATGATTTCGTTTTTCGCGTTAACGCGGATGACTGTTGGTTTCCAGTTCTTGGCTTCTTCGGGACTCATGGTGGCGTAGGCGACAATAATGACCAAGTCGCCTGGCTGTACGAGTCTTGCCGCGGCGCCATTCAGGCAAATGACACCGGAACCGGCTTTACCTTCAATAACGTAGGTGTCCAGTCGGTTGCCGTTGTTCACGTCCAAAACGCCAACTTTTTCGAAGGGGAGTATGCCTGCAGCATCCATCAAGTCGCGAGCGATAGTGATGGACCCCTCGTAATTTAAATTTGCGTCTGTTACTGTGGCGCGGTGTATTTTTGCTTTTAATAGTTCAAGCTGCATAGCGCTGCTTAGAATTTCATTTGTAGCATACCAGCGACACCTTTGTCGAATGTCGGTGCTACGCCAAAACTGAAACGGTTTGCATCGGGGTTGCTGTCCCATTGGGTGCCAAAGAAGGCATCAGCAAAAGAATAAAGGTGTGCGCCCACGACCGGAATCAGGAAATAGAACCAGCTGGAGCTTCCATCCATTGCCATGTAGACCGAGGCGGCTACGCCGGCGACCCATATAGCGTCAATAAAGGTGGCTTTGACAACGTCGTCCTTTTTCCACTGGTAAAGACTTGGAACCAGGAGAGAAAGGTAGGCGTAACTCTGATCACCGTTACGGTTGCGGTAAGAACGGTCAATGTCTGCGTCTTCCATACCTGCGGAACGCTGGGAGAGCCAATCAGCTTCGCTGATGCCCATCTTTTCCCAAGGCTTTTGGAGATATTCGGAAGGACGAACGCCGAGTTCAACGAGACGGGTCAATTTGTCGCGAGAAACGCCAGATTCTTTAATTTGTTGGAATTCCCATTGGGTGAGACCCATTTCTTCGTAGCGGAAACCTTCCCACTCATCACCGCTAGCCTTGGCTTCGCCAACTTTAGTTTCTTGTTCTTGAGTGCTTGCTGATTCTTCTTCGTCAGAAGGGAACCCGTCGTCGGAGTTGTCGGTACCGTAGGAATAGCTTTCTTCGGAGGTGGATTCGGAGGCGTTCTCGTCATCATAATCATACTGTGCGAAGGCCATTGTGCCTGCAACCAGTACCGTAGATAGAACTTTACACCACTTCATTGTTGACCTCGTAAATTCCAAACCTTTAATGCCGGGGGAGGGAATCGAACCCTCACACTCTCGCGAGTACTGGATTTTGAGTCCAGCGCGTCTACCAATTTCACCACCCCGGCTTGGGGTAACACAAATATAGAACAGTTTTTAATTTTTTGTAGGGGAAAATCGCCAAAAATGGCGATTTTTACGCATTTATTTATTTACAATCCCTTTTTTATTTCTTTAGAAAGGCTCTGTATTCTACGTTTAGGGGGGTGAGTTTCTGTTCACCAAATTCATTGGCCTTTTCTTTGTTTTCAAAGTCCCCTGTTTGGACGATGTACAGAATTTTGTTTTCGCCGGGCTTTTCTTCTATTTTACTTACAATTCCGCGTTTTTTGAGGTTTTTTACAAGAAGTTCGGCGTTGTCTCTTACGCCAAAAGCGCCTAATTGCAAAATCCATACTTCGGAACCGTTGCTTGGATTGGCTTGTGGTGCAGAACTTTGTGTGCTTGCTGGCTTTGAAATTGTGGGTGGATTAGTTTCGTTTTGTTTTTCTGGAGCGGATACCGCAGGTGTCGGTTGGACTGCCATCGGTGGTTCGGGCTTGTTTAAAAATTCAGGAGTTGAAAGTTTTTTGCAGGATTCATTGAGATTCTCGTTTTTGACACGTGCTTGTACCGCGGTGCAAACTTTCTGGAGTACCGGAATGTGGTGCGGCTGAGCGGTTTCAATGGCGTGAATGAGCGCTTCGGCAGCGCGGTCGTGACGTCCGAGGTACAGCTGAAATTGCGCCTTGGTCATCATAAGATCTGCGTAGACTTGTTTTTGTGGATTGGTCTGCGAAATGAGGCTGTCTAGACGCTTGCCCGCTTTGCTGAAGTCTGCGGCGACGCCCGTTTGCGAGAGGGCAAGGACGTTCCACAAAAGACACTCTGCTTGTGCCGTGTCGGCAAGTGTTGGACAAACTTGTTCGTAATTGGCGGCTGCGGTTTTCCAGTTTCCGGCGACATAGGCTTTTTGTGCATCGGCCATCGTAGCTGCAAAAATATTTGCAAATGTACCGACAATCGTCATAATGATAAGTGCATTACGAACAAATGTATTTCTCATTTTGATATCTCGCAATTAATTTTGTAGTCTCGCAATATTTTCTTGTGCCTGCATTTGGTTAAAACGTGCTAAACAAGCGTTCCTCGAATTGTCCAGCCGCGGATGTCGTCCAGCTTGACCTTCACGTAATCGCCGGGCTTGATGATGCGGCCCGCTTCTGGCTTGAAGATGACTTTTTTGTAATTGTCGGTGCGGCCGCGCAGTTCCGATTCGTCGCGTGCGGAATTCTGTTCCACCAAAAGTTCCTCGGTGCGGCCGAGCATCATCTCGTTTCGCTTGAGCGTGATGGAATTCTGCAGTTCCACAAGTCGCGTATGGCGTTCCAGTTTTTCTTCGGCCGAAAGAATTTCCGTTTCCTTGGCCGATTCGGTGCCTTCGCGCGGGCTGTAGATGAACATGAACGCCGTGTCGAACTGGCAGGCTTCAAAAGCTTTCATGGTCTGCTCGAAGTCGTCGGCGGTTTCGCCTACGAATCCGCAAATCACGTCGGTGGAAATTCCGTAGAACGGGTCCTTGCTGCGCAGTTGCTCGATGACCGTCATGTACTGTTCCATGTTGTGCTGGCGGCGCATTTTTTTGAGCATGGCGTCGCTACCGCTTTGCAGCGGAATGTGCGCGTAGTGGCAGACCTTCGGGTTGTTGAGGAGAACGTCGATGAGCTCGTTCGTGTAGTGGCGCGGATGCGGGCTCGTAAAGCGGATGCGCTTGATGCCTCCGATTTCGGAGACTTTTGTGAGGAGTGTCGCGAAGTCTGCGTCTGCGGTTTTGTAAGCGTTCACGGTCTGCCCGAGAAGCATCACTTCGGAGACTCCCTTATCGGCGGCGCGCTTGACCTCTTCCAGGACGTCGTTCGTGTCGCGGTATTTTTCGGGGCCGCGGAGGTATGGCACAATGCAGTAACTACAGCGCTTGTTGCAACCGCGCTGGATGGTGACGAATGTACTGAAGTCGCTTTGCAGCTTGGCGTATTCGCCCAGGTAGTTCTCTTCGCGGTCCTCGTCGATGAACATGCGGTGGTGCGTCTTGTGAAGCGGGCTGTCGTCGCCGTCCAGCAAAAGTTCCGGAATTTTCCGGTACTGATCGGGGCCCACGATGTAATTCACGTTTTTCAGCCGCTTCAAAAGTTCCGGCCCGCGATTCTTCGCCATGCAACCGCAAACCACGACTTTCACGTCTGGATTCTTCTTGCGCAGGTACTTGAGCTTGCTGATGTTCGCAATCGCTGTATCCTCGGCCTTTTCACGGACGCTGCACGTATTCACGATGATGAAATCGGCGTCTTCCTGGTTGCTTGTCTCGATACAGCCGCGTGCGTCCAACTGCTGGGCGATCATCGCGGAGTCGTATTCGTTCATCTGGCAGCCGTATGTGGCCAAGTGGTACTTCTTCATGGACGGCAAAAATAGAAATTTTCCGGATTGCGGGAGGAATGTGGGCGGGATGTCGCCGGTTGTTTTCGGAAAATCGGACGGAATTTGTGAAAAACAAGGACTTTTTAAACCCTTGTGCGAAAGGGGGTGCAAGCCTTTTGAATTGAAAGGATGTCGAAATGACGATCAAGAACTTTTTGCTGTAGACGTTCGTTCGGATTTTACAGCAAATCCTTGATATGCCCGATGGTATATTTGGGCTCCAGGGGCAAAAGATTTTCGGGGCGGCCGAAGCCTTCCAATAGCGTGATGCAGTCAATGCCTGCGTTCTTTGCTGCCATCACGTCGGGCGTGTCGTCGCCGATCATGACTGCTTTTTCGGGGGCGACTCCCGTGGCTTTGAGTATGGCGAAAATGCCGGCGGGGCTTGGCTTGCGCTCGGGTGCCGTGTCTCCGCAGAGGTAAAATGAGATTTTGTCTGTGGTGCGCCCGATCAGTCCGAATTTCTCGAGAATTTTCTTTGCCGGGTTTACGGGCTTGTTCGTGAGCATGGCGGCGATTTTTCGGCTTTCGCGGGCGGTCGCGTTCTGCGAGACAATCCAATCGATGAACTCGACAACGCCTTCGTAAGGTTCTGTATGCTCGGTACAGTTTTCCCAGTAGTAGGCGGAGTAAACGTTCAGGACTTCATCTATTTTTGCTTCGTCAAAGCCTGCGCTTTCTAATACTGCGGCGACGGCTTCGGCATCTCTAACGTCTAAATGGTCGGCACACTTGTTACCTGAGGCATTGCCTTTATTTTCAATGGGTTCGCCGGCGGTCTTGCTTGCGCCATACATAATGCCCGACGCGACAGCCCTGCGAATGAGATTTCGCGATCCGTTCCCGATGCAGCTTCTCACGTTTTCCGTCGATATTTCTGCAATGCCGAAATGCTTCAGGGCGTAATTCACCGCCGGGGCGAGGTCTCCGAGCGTATTAAAAAGTGTCCCGTCCAAATCAAAAATGAACAGTTCCTTTTGGGCGAGCCGTTCCTTGATTTCAGCAATCGGCGTTAAATATTCGTGGGAATTCATGGCGGCAAAAGTAGAAAATTACGTTCTTTCGTAACAATTCCTTCTTTTTTTATATATTGTGTACCATGAATTTAAAATTTATCGCTTTTGCAGTCGCTGCCGTGTCGACTTTGGCTTCCACGGCTTTTGCGGAGGATGCCATCCGTTTTGTTCCTGATCCGTATCCGATTGGCTATGCCGACCAGGGCGATGTCAAGCATATTGTGATTAAGGGTGCGAATGTCTCGAACAAGGAAATCGTGCTCGAAAACGTCATTGGCCAGGGGATTGGTATGTCGAATTTCAAGTTCCCCACAAAAATCGCCCCGAACGCCGCAGTGACGGTCGAGTTCGATATGGATTTCGCGGGTATGGATGGCCAAATCAACCCTGTGGTGGTGATGGTTGCGACCGACGGAAAACCTTATACGGCGACGCTCGATGGTTTTGTGAAGGCACCCATCTTCTTTGGCGAGAAACTGTTTGACGCAGGTTATTACAAGGCCGGTGAAAAGCGTGAATGGACGTTCTATGTGTGGGAAACCGATAAGAAGAATCGTCCGGACCTGTCTCTCTCGGACGAGGCTGCGAAGGAATTCTCCATCAAAACGAAAAACGTGATGGTCAAGGTGGATGAAAACGGCAAGGTGACCGAGGGCGGTAAAATCCCGGCGCAAAAAATTACCCTCAGTACCAAGGGCTTGACTCGCTCCGGTTGGGAACTCAAGCAGAAGAGCATCCGCAAGATTGTCGGCTTCAAGAGCAAAAAACATCCGAAGGCGACTCCGGAGGTCCTGGTCATAGGTTACTGGAAGGAATAATTCTATGCGCAAATGTCGCATTTTTTGCGATTTTTGCGTAAGTCCCTTGAAAAAACGGTAAAGTTTAACTACCTTTGCTTCACTCTTACAAGAGACCTCGGGATGTAGCTCAGCCTGGTAGAGCGCTTGAATGGGGTTCAAGAGGTCGCTGATTCGAATTCAGTCATCCCGATAAAAAGACTCGCGTTAATTCGCGGGTCTTTTTTGTGCTTTTTTAATCTTGGCGGCTTCTGCCATTTCGATGGCGGCGAGCTTGTAGTCTTCTTCGGTCGTTCGAGCCGGATCCCAGGCGATGACCTTGTTTCTTCCCGATTCCTTGCCTTCGTAGAGGGCGCGGTCCGCCATTTGAATGCTGCGGTCACCACCGAGTTTCGGGTCGTATTGAGATACGCCCAAAGTGATGGTGGCTTTTAGCAAAAGCTCACCGTACGGAATAGAAACGCTTTCGACTTGTTTGCGGAATCGTTCTGCTACGGCCAGTGCTCCTTCAAGATTGCTTTCGGGGATTAACGCCAAAAATTCTTCACCTCCAAACCTTGCGAGTACGTCGTAGCGGCGTAGCTGGTTGCGCAGCGTCTGGGCGACCGTCTTTAAAACGAGGTCTCCACAGTAGTGCCCGTAGGTGTCGTTGACCTGCTTAAAGTGGTCTACGTCGATAAAGATAAAGCAGAAGGGCTTGTGCGTTCTGGCGGAACGTCCCATTTCGTGTTCAATGGTTTCGTTCATGTCTCGGCGGTTTGGTAACCCGGTCAGGTCGTCGGTCCTAGAAATGCGGTCCAGTTTTTTATTGGCCTCTTCGAGTTCTTTTGTGCGTTCGCGGACTTCCTCTTCTAGCAATTGCCTATGTGCGTTCAGTTCCGTAATCTGCCGCTTGATGGTGCCGTGCATTTGGTTGAACGCCTTGGAGAGCTGGCCGATTTCGTCTTTGCGGTTGCCGACGTCAAATTCTTCGACATCCAAATTGCCGTCTGTGATTTGCGAAATGTGGGCAATAAGGTGGTTCATGGGGCGCCCGAGTTTAAGCAATAGCCAAAGCGATACGAGAAGTACCGCGAAAATGGCGCAAGAGAACAAGAGTATGCCTATGAATCGGATGTATGCCGTGAAAGAGTCAATTTCTGTTTTGGGCTGTAGCGAAAGGAGGCCGATATCGTACGCCGAGTTGTACATGTAATTGATGAGGTAGGATTCTTCGTTGCTCAGTTGTTGAAAATGGGCGACTTTTGATTCGTAGGTCTTTCCGTCAAAGTTCTCTAGGCCGAGTTCCGAAACCTTGTGAACTCCGTTCATCCATTTTTGAAGATCGGGGTGGTATAGAATTTCGCCCGCGGCGTTGACGACGACGGCAAACCCTTTTTGCCCTACTTTGAATTCGCTTAGATACCTCCATATGCGTCGGATGGTGAAACTTGCCACTAACGTTCCGTCGCCCAAAGTCGGGTCCGAAACCTTGATGGCGAAAACCTTTTGGGGAGTATTGTTTGCTTCTCGGTACCAGGGCGTAATATAGGGCCTGTGGGGAGAAATTTTGGCGAATTCAATGGGGTAACTCATTTGTGATGCTCCAAGCAGGGAATTGTCGCAAATGAGACTGTCGTGCCTGTCGTACAGCGAAACGGTTTCGCCTGAGGCAAATAGCGATGATATGGAATAACTCTTGAGGTAACTTGCTGCAACGATGGCGTCGAGGCTCTTGATTTCGGATGTCTTCCCTAAAAGCGAGAGTCGGCTTCCGAATTGTTCTATTTCGTTGTTGATGGATGAATATAGTTGCTCTAACTGGAATTTATTGGTGTTGAAGTTGTAGTCTAGAGCCGTCGTTGTAAGTCGTTGGGTAAAGATAAAAGTTCCTATAGAGACGATGACTATCATCGAGACTACGAGGAGGAGCAGACTTTTAAAAACGATGCTTCGAGAGAATCTGGTGAATTTTGGATTCTTCATACGTTATTTCTTTTTACGCTTGAAAGAGAACAGGAATCCAAGGAATACCATAACTACGAATATCCAAGGGGCCTTTCGTAGGTTCTCGGTGACATATTTTTGTTTTTCTTCTTGACTTTCGGTCGTGGGGACGTTGAGCACTTTGTGCCAAATTGTCTTGAACTCTTCAAAGGTCATGACTTCTGTGGAGGTATAACCAAGAAGCTTGTTGATCTTGGTATTGTATTCCGAGAGTATTTGGTAAAGCTTGTCTTCGGAATATAGTGCCGGAATTTCAAGGAGGCTCCACACTTCGCTGAACATAAAAACGAGTTCTTGTTCAATTTCGCACCATTCGGGAATGGCGGTATACGATTTGCCGTTTTTCAAAACGGAAACCAGTTCTTTGTAAACGTCGTCGTTAGCCCAGAAGTCCAGTATTTTTTTCGAGGGTGGCAAAAAGCCGATTTGCTTGGTGTAAATATCCAGGTTCTCGTCGTTGGTGAGGAACAGCAGCAGCTTGACCGCTTCTGGGCGAGTGTTCACCGCAGGAATGGCGAGGTTGCTACCGCCAATGAAACTGATTGAGCCCGCTTCGCCCTTGGGAATGGGGAGTACTACCACGCTGTCGCTTCCGATGGTATTATTGGCAAGCCCTCCCATAGAAGTCTTAAAACGGGTTTTTGTTACGATTTCGGCCGTGCTTATAATAAAGCCGAGTTCACCGGCGTCAAACTGCTGTGCGATTTGAGCGGTATTTGTTTGTAGGGATTCTCTAATGACGAGGGAATCGAGAATAAAGTTCAGGTATTTCGCGATACCGAGGAGCGTTTTTTCGGTGAGGATGGAGGAGTGCCACTTGCCGTTTTGGTCTTTGCTAGTGAAGTCTCCGCCGTTGCTCCAAATCCAGGGGGCGAAGTTGTGCGGAACATTCCAGTCGCTTTTGCCAGAGATGGCGAATGCCCGCACGTTGACTCCGTTTTCGAGAGTTTCTTCGCTGCTGTTGATTTTTTTGATGGCTTCAACAAAGCCGTTATAACTAGAGACGCTTTCCTTGGTGATGCCGTTCTTTTGCAAAATGCGCTTGTTTGCTAGAAGCGGCCGTACGTCAATGAACCAGGGAATCGAGTAGATGGTCGTGTCGGAATCCATGTGGGCCGTGTTCCAGCTGACGGGGATGAACCTGGTGGAATCTATTTCGGCAAGCCACGGATTTAGTGGCTTGATTTGTTTTCTGCTTCCAAAATAGGGAATCCAGGTTGTTCCGAGCTGAAGAATGTCGGGTGCCCCTTCACCTGAGGCGAGAACCGTCGATATGCGGTTCCATGATTCACCCCAATCCAAAACCTGAAGTCTGGTTTCGATACCCGTGCTTTTTGTGAAAGTCTCAAGGCGCTGTTTGAATATCTCTTGTGTAGAACCTTCGTTTGGCATAATCCAAACTGTTAGCGGTTCGGCTGCAAAAGAAGCTAATGCTGAAAAAGCAAATGTGAATACTAACGATGCCCGTAAAAATTTCATCTAAAGCCCTTCTCTAACCTCTTTCGAGGCTTCCCTTGAAAATTTTTATTTTAAATTAGATAAATAACACGAGAAAAAATACCAAAAAAACAAAATAGGACGCATTCTATGCTTGCAGTATGTGCCATAGCGGAACATTGTGGAAAGGTCTTGATTTGCAAAAGACCCATGAACGTGCTGTATCCGGGGCGTTGGGAATTCCCGACGGAGCCCCTGGAAGACGACGATACAATGGAAGATGCCCTTGAAAGGGGACTTTTTGAGAGACTTTGCGTGCTACCCAAGTCAAAGGATTATTTGGGGGCTGTAGATATGGCTGAAGCGGAGGGTGGACGTCTTTTTGGCTTCAAAACGATTTTGAATACCAATTTTGTAAAAAAATACGGCTATACGGCGTTTAAATGGGTGAAAAAAGAAGATTTAAAGCGATATTCCATGCTTTTGTCGCATGTGATGTTTATCAAAAATTTTAAAAAAAATCACTAGTTTTTGTTACAAACATGTTTTTTTAATTATATTAGGTTCGTTCGTAAACTTTACGTTAACTTAATCCTTAAGGAGTAAAATACAATGAAAAAAGCATTCGCTGCACTCGTTTGCGCAAGCATGATCACCCTCACTGGTTGCTATGGTAGCTACGCTTGCTTCCACAAGCTCCACAAGTGGAACGGCACCCTTGGTAACAAGTGGCTCAACTCCATCGTTCACTTTGTGATGAACGTTATCCCGGTCTATGGCATTTGCTATGGCCTGGTCGATATGCTCGTTCTCAACACTGTTGAATTCTGGACCGGTTCCAATCCGCTCGCCGCTGACGACAGCTACTACGAACAGGACAAGGACGGCAACTCTATCGCTGCCGTGAAGAACGCTGACGGTTCTATGTCCGTTGAACTCACCACTGCTGCTGGCGAAACCGCTAAGATGACCCTCCAGCGTGATGAAAACGTGGTTCGCGCTCTTGACGAACAGGGCAACCTCGTTGCTCAGTACGAAATTGCCAAGTAATTTTACTTGAGATTTTGTAAAAAAGACCCCGGTGCAAGCCTGGGTCTTTTAATTTTTATATACATTTAGAATATGTTTGGACGTGTTTGTTCTCAGGCACATCTTTTTGGGCGGTTTGTGAAGGAAATTGTGACGGTGGTGGTCGCGATTTGTTTTTGTGCGTGTACGGAATCTGACGTAAAACGGGGGAACGTTGCCCTACAAATAGGAGATTTTGACCGCGCTATCGCTAATTTCACAAAAGTTCTGGATGTCGATCCTGCTAACCGGGATGCTCGCTATGGTCTTGCCCTTTCGTATTATGCGGTTGCCGAAGACAAGGAACGACTGAAATTGCCGTCCCTGGAGTTGTGGGGTAGGACAGTGAGTGAATTTCGCATTCTTTCGAGGGTGGATTCTACCGGAAAAATCAATGCCGCGTACTCGACGAGCCTTTTTTACCTGGCCAAGGCTACTTTAAGCGGGAACGGCCGCGCCAATGTACTTCACTTGCTGGATCATTCTATCCAACTGGATAGTGCCAATTACTTTAGTCACAACCTCAGGGCCATAGTGCTTGCCAATAGGGGTGATGTCGAAGAAGCCAAAAAGATTTATGCTTACATTGTAACCCGCGAGCCGAAGTTCGCATCGGCTTATGTGAACCTGGGGAATCTTTACTGGGAATCGGGCGACATAGAACAGGCTTGGGATATTTGGTCTATGGGTCACGAGGTTTTGCCGGGGGACCGGACGCTTGCCCACTGGACAATGGTGGCCGAGGATTCCCTCAAGGCCTTGGTTGAGCAAGGTGAACTATGAGTGTCCTTGCCGATTGTACCCGCGCAACGCTTTTGCATAGGGGCGGCGAAGCTCAAATTTTTAGGGTTTGGGTGGGAAATAAGTCGTATGTGCTAAAGTGGTATGCGGAAGGCTGCAAGTTCGATGCGGCTGTTTCTGAAGTATTGCTGCATAATCGGATTGACGGCATTTATCACCTGATGGAGTCTGGCGAAAAACAGGGCCGCCCCTTTTTGGTTTATGATTTTGTGGAAGGTGTAGATTCGGCGCAGTTAACGCCCATGCCTGCTGTAGAAGCGGTGGCTTCGCTCCGTAAACTGGTGGCTACGCTGAAACGTCTTTCTGAAAGAGGCGTACATCACGGCGATTTGAACCCGGCGAACGTGCTGTTTGGTTCAGAGGGGCTGGTGACGCTCATTGATTGCGGTATTGTGGGGCCTGGCGCCTTGGCCTACGCGGCTCCTGAACGGCTTCGCGGAAAGCCTGCGAACGAAAAGAGTGATGCCTACAGCCTGGGTATGTTGCTTTATTATTGGATAACGGGCGAAGCGCTTGTGAAGGCTTCGTCTTTTGACGAATTTGTCGATAAGGCTGCAGCAATCGATTCTGTGGATGTGACGTCAAATTTATATGGGATGATGGACTGTCTGGTAGCGTCGCGTGCCTTGAGGGGAGTCGAGGATCTCGCGAAACTGGAGCCCTTGTGGAAAGGCCTTTTTTGCGAAAATCCCGAAGATCGCGTAGAGGATTTGGACGAGCTTGATGAACTTTTGGATATCGCGCTGGATGGCCTTGGTGGGAATGGCGTCGGGTTTGCAAAGACTCATGAAAAATTTGTTTACGACATTGTCCAAAAAATCGGAACGAATGGTAACGAAGGTCCTGAAAATGCCCAAATTCTGCTAGAATTTGCATCGGAGAGAAAAACAAAGAGGAACAAAAAGTCCCTTTTTGCAATTATTTTTATAGTGGCTCTGCTGTTGACGGTTCTGGGAATTGTTTTGCAGTCGAACGGGACGAGCGTTGATGAAACAGGAGCTTTGATGCTGCAAAAGTCTAGGGCTTTGAATGCTGATGGCGTTCCGAACATTGACGAAAAGTTGGATTCGGCGGTCATGGGTGTTGATTCCCTGATTCTAAAATCCCTTCCGGTACCGCAAATAGGCGAGAGCGAGTAAAACCGATAAAGGCTGGTTATATGAAATCGGAATCGATGCTTGCTACCGAAAAAATGCTGGATGTCGTGAAGACGTTGCTGGATGAACAGCAACCTGATAGTCTTTTTCCGAAGATTCTTGAGGTGGCGAAGGACGTTTTGCATGCCGATGCTGCCGTGCTTGATATTGCGGGCGAGACTCCGCTCCACTTTTCGAATCCGGAGCAGGTTCCCATATCGATTTCTGCCGTGCGTCAGGCTAAATCCGAAAATCGTGCCGTTGTTTGGAACCAGCTGGACGATGATTCTGCGGACCTCTCGAAGTCCATTGTGCAGAATCAGCTGACGAGCATTATGGTGAGTCCGTTCCGCACGCCCGATAGCGAGGCCGGTTATTTGTACCTGCAGCGCGCCGCCCGCGAGGAACCCTTTACTAAAGAAGACAGTTTGCTTTTCGATTCCTTTGTGATGGTGTGCGAAAAGTTTGCTTTTGCCGCTTATGACCGCTTGCGTGACAAGGAATCTTTGGATGTTTTGAAGAATGTTGTTCGCAAAGACAATATTGTTTATTCGAGCGAGTCCATGGCAAAGCTCGTGGCATTAGCCGAAAAACTGGCTCCGCTTCCGCTGCCGGTGATTATTCGCGGAGAGACGGGAACGGGCAAGGAAGTCTTTGCAAAATTCATTCATAAGCACAGTCCGCGTGCAGATCGCCCTTTTATTGCGGTGAATTGCGGTGCGATACCAGAAAATTTGATGGAGTCCCTGTTGTTTGGGCATGCCAAGGGTTCCTTTACGGGCGCTATTGATAACCGCAAAGGTTATTTTGAGGAAGCCGATGGCGGAACGGTTTTTTTGGATGAAATCGGCGAACTCCCAATGAATATGCAGGTCAAGCTTCTGCGCGTTTTGCAAGAAAAGCACATTACGCGTGTAGGCGACAATCGCGAAATTCCGGTGAATGTTCGTGTTATCTCGGCAACGCATGTGGATTTGGAAGAAGCGGTGCGTGAAAACAAGTTCCGCGAGGATTTGTATTACCGTATCCAGGTGATGCCTCTTGTGATTCCGTCGCTCCGCGAACGTGGTCAGGACGTGGTACTTTTGGCCGAGGAATTTATTAAGCGCTACGGTGCCGAATATGGCCGAGGCAAGTTCAGGATGAGTCGCAACACCGAAAAAGCCTTGCTTGGCTACCACTGGCCGGGTAACGTGCGTGAACTCGAGAACCGCGTGCAAAAAGCTTTGGTTCAGGCAGTCCATGGCGTAATCCAGCCTAAGGATTTGGGCTTGGACGATGTGCAAAAAGAGGCGAAGGAGTCTCCGCGTACTCTCAAGGAAGCCCGTGAAGCCGTGGAACGCGACGTGATTAGTCGCGCCTTACGCGATAGCAATGCGAACTTGACGCTCGCTGCGACGATTCTCGGGATTGACCGTAAAGTGTTGCGCGAAGTCATGGAACGCTTGGGCATGAAAAAGGAAGAGTACAAGGTTTAACAGGGGTGGAAAATATTGGGAAAAAAAGAGACTTTGGGATTTTTCTTCTCGGATTTTTCTTTAAGATTTAAGGGTTTTTATTTATATTTAGGATATGAAGGCTTAAAAAAGCCTTTATAAGCCTGAACGAACTAATGGCACGGTTTTTGCAGTGGTAAAAGTATGAAACACGCAATTTTGACATACTCTGTACTATTCTCTGCGGCATTCGCTTTTGCTGCAGGATTTGCTGCACAACCGGAGTCGAGTGTTCCAACCCCCGCCGAAAAGTCCGAAATGTTAAAAGAAACTCCGGATTTAGGTGCAAAAGAGAGCGCAGATTGGCAAAGATTGCGTGCCGAACGTCGAGTTGCTCGCGAACAAATTCTCTCGAAATTGAGGGAAAGTTCAAAGGCCGAAAAGCAAGGCATTCGCAAGGGCGTTTTGGAAAATCGGAACGAAAAGTCGCGCTTGGAGGGGGAATCCCCGAAAAAGCAACCTCATGAACGCAGCCCGTTCTGCGAACGACCGGATTCTCCGAATCAGAATCCTATGAGGGAGCCGCCTAAGCCGCCTGATCCCGCACCCAAAGGGGATCACTTGCCTAAGTAAATGCCGGCGATTGCAGTAGTCATAATACTATTGCTGTCGTCTGGGTTATTTGCAGAGACCCAGGAACAGATGTATAGGAGGGCCTTGCTTGCTGAGGAAGCCGGCGAGGTTTCTAAGTCGTTGGCCATTTTTGAAGATGCTGTAAAACTTGATGGCGAATACACTGCAGAAATTCAAGAAATTTTGGATAATTACTACGAGGTCCTGGGGCCGGAGGATTTCGAAAAAAACTGGACTTTCCGTTTGACGGGAGATGTTGGGTTCCTTGGTTTGCATTACGAGGAATACGGAAATGTTGCGCCTGTTTCGGAAAATGGTGGTGATGTATTTACGTCAATTGAAGGGTTTGTAGACCTGGAATTTGGTAAGTGGGTCCATTCCATAGGATTCGCATTTGTTGCCGATTGGTTCATTTCGAATAAAGAAATGCCTGTTTTGGATACCAACGACTGGACGCTTGCTCCGGGATTTGAGTATTTGCTGATGAATGACAATATGATTTTGGATTTGGGTATTGACTTTAATATGACGAGCGGTTCTCGTATGGAACCTTCGTTTTATGGATGGATGGAATGGAATATCCACAGGTTCGAAAAACAATGGATTGGGGCTGCTGGCTGGGCGTACTACCATGAGGGGGGCCCCTTGTCGCTTGCTCTTTATGGTTCATGGCATCGAACGGTATCTACGGGATTGGGCGGTTCTGTTTATGTGGGTGTGAAGTACGAGGCCGATTCCCTTACAAATTATTTACGTTATGTTGCTCAGCTCGAGGAATGGAGTCGTGAAGATGCTGAATTGGCAGAAAAACCGTATGAATACTTTATGGAACTTTGCACTCGCGAACATGGGGAACGTTGCGAAGATTTGAAGAATGGTCTTTTGGAATCGTATATGTACCCCAAGTGGAACGTTCGATTGGAATATGCTTGGAATAGGTGGCTTGGCCCGACGATGCGTTCTGATGTTACGTACAAGTTTAAAAATAATTTGTCTCTTGAGGGTAAGCTGAATCTGTTTTATGGCTTTGTGGTGGACGGTCCCTCGGGAGGGTATGAGAATGTCCAAAAGTTCTCGGGAACGTGGGGGCTTTTGCTGAACTGGTCGCCTAATTTGATGACGTTTTATTTTGGCTGTGAACAGATTTACTTGCATTATGCCTTGCCAAAATCGCTTTTGGGCGTGTATCCCGAGAATAGCTTTTTGACGGAACTCAAGGTTGGAGTGCGTTTCGAGTATTGATGACGGTGCTTCAAGGGAAACAAAAAAGGACGGCTTGATACCGTCCTTTTTGCATGGAGATAGTGGGAGTCGAACCCATGACCTACAGATTGCGAACCTGTCGCTCTACCAACTGAGCTATATCCCCGAATTGATGAGTCCAAATATACCATTTCTGTGAAAATCCGTCAACTAGTACTTGAAATGTGCACAAAAGTTCACTATATTTATGGCGTTCCCTGGGTCGGGGATGCCGTGATTGAAACTGGAGCGCCCTAAAAGGGCTCGAATCTGATTATGACAAAGTCTATTGATATTCGTGATGCGCATGAACACAATCTGCAGCATGTGAGTTTGAAGATTCCGCGCGATTCCATTGTGGTGGTGACGGGCGTTTCGGGTTCGGGCAAGTCCAGTCTTGCGTTTGACACGGTGTTCCAAGAGGGCCAACGACGTTTTGTGGAGTCCCTGTCGGCGTACGCGCGTCAGTTCATTGGCCGCATGAAACACCCCGACGTAGAAAGCGTGCGCGGTATTTCGCCCACGATTTCCATTGACCAGAAAACGGTGAACCGTAACCCGCGCAGTACGGTGGGGACTGTTGTCGAGATTTTGGACCATTACCGCTTGTTGTTTGCCCGCCTCGGTGTGCCGCACTGCCCTGATTGTGGCCGAGTCATTGAAGCGCAGACGGTAGACCAGATTGTAGATAACCTTTACGCGAGTGACGAAAACCGCCAGGTGACGGTGATGGCCCCGATTGTTCAGGAGCGCAAGGGTGAATACCGCAAGGAACTCGCTGAACTCAAGGAAAAGGGATTTGTACGTGCCCGCGTGGATGGCGTGATTTACCGATTGGAAGAAGTTCCTGCGCTGGTGCGATACGAAAAGCACACGATTGAGGCGGTGATTGACCGCATGGCGATTGAGCGCAAGAACATGAGCCGCTTGCGCGAAGCTTTGGAAGGGGCTTTGAAGTTGACCGATGGTAAACTCGTGAGTTTCTTGTTTGCCGCTTCGGAGACTGCGTCTGGAAAGGGGCGTGCCGAGGAGTATCGGTTGCAGGGTACCCAACTCGCTTGCCCCAAGTGCGGCATTTCGATTCCGGAACTTGAACCGCGCTTCTTTAGTTTTAACGACCCCAAGGGGCGTTGCCCGACGTGCCTTGGCCTGGGTGAAAGTTGCAAGTTTGATATTGACCTTGTGGTTCCTGACAAGAACTTGTCCATAAAGGAAGGCTGCTTTGCTCCGCAAAAGAAGGATGACGGTTGCGTTATCTTTAGCGATTTTGGTTGGAGAAACCTCCGCACGATTGCAAACGAGATGAAGTGCAGTTTGGACACGCCCTGGTACAAGCTGACCGACAAGCAACGTCACGCCTTTTTGTACGGCACTCCGAGCGAATCGGAGACGGGCGTGATTTCGGTGATGCAAGGCCTGTGGGACATGTGGCACATTTTTCACTTCCGCAAGTACATGCAGATTACGGATTGCCCGGAATGTAAGGGTACGCGCGTAAACCGCATTGCAAATGCGGTGACGTTCCATGGCGTAAATATTACCGAGATGACGGAATGGTCCGTAGAAAAATCGGTAGAGTTCTTTGACAACCTGAAGCTTACGCCTCGTGAAGAGCGTATTGGCAAGGAAATTTTTAAGGAAATTCGCGGGCGCTTGAGTTTTTTGAAGGCTGTGGGGCTTGGGTACTTGAACATTAGCCGCAAAGCTTCTACGCTTAGCGGTGGCGAAGCGCAGCGCATTCGCTTGGCGAGTGCCGTCGGGGCGGGTCTTCAGGGCGTGCTCTACATTATGGACGAGCCCAGCATTGGGCTTCATCCGCGCGATAACGACAAGCTGCTCGGGATGCTGGAACATTTGCGTGCGCAGGGCAACAGTCTTGTGATTGTGGAACACGACGAAGATACGATGCGTCACGCGGACTACATTGTGGATGTGGGCCCGGGGGCCGGCGTGGAAGGCGGTCGTGTGATTGCCGCGGGTACGGTGGACGAACTCGAAAAGAATAAAGCTTCGCTTACGGGGGCGTACTTGAGTGGACGCAAGGCGATTGAAGTGCCTGCGGTTCGCAAGAAGATTGACAAGAATACGCCCAAGCTAAAGATTTGCGGTGCTGCCGAAAATAACTTAAAGAATATTGATGTGGAAATTCCGCTGGATGGAGCCTTCACTGTGGTGACGGGTGTTTCGGGTAGTGGCAAGAGTACGCTCGTTAATCAGATTTTGCGCCGTGAATTGGCCCGCGTGTTTTATAATGCGGAGGAGCCGGTCGGTAAATTTGACCATCTGGAAGGACTCGATAACATCGACAAGGTGATTGAGATTGACCAGACGCCGATTGGCCGCACGCCGCGCAGCAACCCGGCGACGTACACCAAGATTTGGGACGATATTCGCGATTTGTTTGGAAACCTGCCCGAGAGCAAGGTGCGCGGCTACACCAAGAGTCGTTTTAGCTTTAATGTGAAGGGCGGTCGTTGCGATGCCTGCGAAGGCGCTGGCGTAAAGATTGTGGACATGCATATTTTGCCGAGCGTGCAGGTGACTTGCGATGTTTGCGATGGCAAGCGCTTTAACGATGCGACCCGCGAGATTTACTTTAAGGGCAAAAATATTTCTGAAGTGCTCGATATGAGCATCAGCGAGGCAAGCGAGTTCTTTAAGGACTTGCCGAAGATTGCGGAGCCTTTGAAGTTGCTCGAAGAAGTGGGCCTTGGCTATTTGCGCCTGGGGCAGCCTTCGACAACGCTCAGCGGCGGTGAAGCTCAGCGCGTGAAAATCGCTTCGGAACTGCGTCGTCCGGGCACGGGCAAAACATTGTACTTGCTTGATGAACCAACGACGGGGTTGCATTTTGAAGATATTCGCCGCTTGCTAGAATGCCTGAACCGCTTGCGCAGTCTTGGCAATAGCGTTGTGGTAATTGAACACAACCTCGATGTAATTAAGTGCGCGGATTGGATTATTGACTTGGGACCGGATGCGGGCGAACGCGGCGGTCGCATTGTGGCGACGGGTTCGCCGGAGCAAATTGCCCGCTCTAAAAAGAGTGAGACCGGACGTTATTTGTTGCCGATGCTTGCCAAAAAGCATGGCGAAAATAAACAGTTCGACAGAACCCTCAAAGCAGGCGAGGCGTACTCGCTAGACATTGAAGTTCATGGCGCGCGTAAGCACAACCTGAAGAATATTGATGTGACCATCCCGCGGCACAAACTGACGGTGATTACGGGCGTCTCGGGTTCTGGCAAATCGAGTCTTGCGTTCCACACGCTCTTTAGCGAAGGGCAGCGCCGCTTTGTAGAAACGCTCAGCACTTACGCTAGGCGATTCCTGGGAAGGCCCGACCGTGGGAGCATTGATTCCATTACGGGCCTTGCGCCGGCGATTGCGATTGACCAGAAGAGTGCGTCCAAGAGCCCGCGCAGTACGGTCGCGACGCTTACCGAAATTTACGATTACTTCCGCATTTTGTGGGCTCGCGTCGGGACCCCGCACTGCTTGCATTGCGGGAAGCCCGTGGCTTCGTACAGCGCGGGCGACCTCATGCAATATGCGTTTGACGCTCATGCCGAGAAGATGGTTACGGTTCTCGCCCCCTTCGAAGTGAAGGACGTTCTAAAGCTTTCGCAGATTCTTGTGGACAAGGGTTACCGCAAGGTGTACTTTGGCGGGAAACTCGTGGAATTGCCGCTCCCGAAGGTGCCTACTCGTGAAAAGCAGGTGTTTGCGGTTGTAGACCAAGTGATGGTTCGAGAAGCGAACCGCGCCCGCTTGGTCGAAGCGTTTGAACGTGGTTACCGCGATGGAAACGGTATTTTGTATGTGGAAGACGAAGCAGGAAAGCGTTTAGCCTGTTCCGAAAAGCCCGGCTGCGCCAAGTGCGGCTGGTATATGGATAGCGTGCTTAACCCGCGTCACTTCAGTTTCAACACGCATTGGGGCGCCTGCGATACTTGTCTTGGCCTCGGGCATTTTAAGGATGGTTCTGTTTGCCCCGATTGCCATGGTGAACGTTTGAAGCCTGAATATTTGGCGGTCCGCATTTGCGGTAAGAACATCATGGACGTGAACCACATGAGTATTGACGAAGCTCGCGACTGGTTCGCAAACATCGATTTGATGTCTGATTCCAAGAAGATTGTCGCGGATCCGCTATTGCGAGAAATCCTTGGCCGCTTGGACTTTTTAAAGAGCGTTGGGCTAGGTTACATTGGTCTCGACCGCGCGGGCGACACGCTCAGCGGTGGCGAATCGCAGCGCATTCGCCTTGCAAGCCAAATCGGAAGTGGTCTTGAGGGCGTCCTTTACGTTTTGGACGAACCGACGGTCGGCCTTCACGAAAGTGATACCGCGAAACTTCTGGATTCGCTGTACCGCCTGCGCGACCTCGGCAATACGCTGGTCGTCGTCGAGCACGATATGAACATGATGCGGGCCGCGGACCACATTATTGACATGGGGCCCGCTGCGGGTGAGTTCGGCGGGGAGGTTGTCGCCGAGGGTTCTCCCGAATTGCTTTCTAAACCGTATGCTTTGCAGCAGTTCCCGCGTAGTGAAACGGTCAAGTACCTCACGAGCTCCATCCCGATGGCGAACGAGATTTCGGCTAACGCCATTACGGAAGATACGCCTTTCTACGAATTCAAGAACCTGAATAAGAACAACCTTAAAAATTTGTCTGTAAAATTCCCGAAAGGGGCCGTGAGCGTTGTGTGCGGAGTTTCGGGCAGTGGCAAGAGTTCGCTCGTGATGGACGAAATCCTTCCGGCGCTCCAAAAGAAGTTCCAGGCGCGTGGTCGCAAAAAGCAGAGCGGAGAAGTGTTGTATGTGGACCAGAGTCCGATTTCGGGTACGCCGCGCAGCACGCCCGCGAGCTACACCGGCGTTTTTGACGACATCCGCAAACTGTTTAGCAAGCTGGAGCAGTCCAAGGTCAAGGGCTTTGACTACGGCAGGTTTAGTTATAACCTGGCTCGTGGCCGCTGCGCTGCTTGTGAAGGTCGCGGCGCCGTCGCTGTTGAAATGCACTTTCTCTCGGATATTTGGGAACCGTGCGAAGTATGCGGTGGCAAGCGCTACAATCAAGAAACGCTGACTGTGACTTTCAAGGGCAAGAACATTGCCGATGTTCTCGACATGCGCATCGCCGAAGCCTGTGTGTTCTTCAAGGACCAGCCCAAGATTTTGCCGAAACTTGAAATCCTGCGCGATGTGGGGCTCGGCTACCTTCGCCTGGGGCAACCAGTGACGACCATGAGCGGCGGCGAAAACCAGCGCCTGAAACTTGCTGCAGAACTTTCGAAGCGCAGTTCTGGCGAAATGGTCTACCTGCTCGATGAACCGACCACCGGTCTCCACCTCAAGGATATCCAAATGCTTTGGAACCTTTTGCGCAGACTTTCGGCCCGTGGTGATACCGTCATTGTCATCGAACACCACCCCGATATCATCCGTTTGGCCGATTGGAAGGTCGAATTGGGGCCTGTTGGAGGCTCGAAGGGCGGTTATTTGCTCCAAATGGGGCAAAATCGGCTCTAAGTTGGTTGTATTTTTTTTACAAAAAGGTTATTATTTATTTGTATTTAAGATGACAGGAGTCGTTATGTCATTTATTCGTGTTTTACCAATTTTGTTGCTTTTGCCTATTTTGGCCATGGCCGATGATGACAAAAACTTCAAAATTCAGCCGCAACAGTTCAAGCAGGGAACTGTCGTTCAGCCTGTGGCCAATACCGCGGTTGAATTAGCCAAGGGCATTGCGGTTTCCGAGAATCCGACATTCCCTCTGAAGCAGAATACGATTTACTGGCGTCACAAGGTGTCTCCCAAGGAATACCAGTGGATTTCTGGCAATGTAGCAATAGAAAATTTTGCGAAACTTCATGCTTTTAACTTGAAGGACAACTTCTTTAAACCTTCCGAAGTCGCCAAGATGCGTTTTTATGGTTCCCAAAATGCCAAGGCGTTTCAGGATGAACCGGACCTTTATTTTGACCGCGAGTACATTTATTCACCGCGCATTTCTAAACTCTTTTTTGTAAAGAATGGCCACTGGCAGACGCTAAAGGAATCGACTCTTCCTGGCGTTATTAAATTCTCTTCTGATAACGAAAACGCCTCTTTTTCTGGAAGCAAGGGTGTTGTGAATAGCAAACAGCTGTTCCCGGTAGCGCCCGGTGCTTATTCCTTTGTTTTTACGGCTCCTGATTGCTACCCTTACGCCGATATTGGCGTCGTGGAGTCTGGTAAGGCCTATGTCTTTAAAACGGCTTTTACTCCGTACGAAATTGATACGACAAAAAAGGCTCCGGTTTCGGTAATTCCCGCAGATGTGGTTGCCGCGCAGTCTTTGGAAGAACTTGAAATTGTCAATGATAAGTTCTTTATGGAATTGAATGCCGCGATGGATACGTTGAATGTGAAATCGTTCGAAAGTGTTTATCCTCCGATAGTTGCGGCATCTACGATTGGCTTGATGGACGATGATAGCGCTTACGTGGAATATGTCGCCCGTTACAAGAACAAAAAGGATGAGGCTCTAAAGATTTGGATTAGGTCACAGATCGGCGATGTTTCTGCTTTGGACAAGCAGATACGTTCCAAGCTTGATAGTTTGGAAGCGCTTCCGCTTCGCGGTTCCATGATGCCTGCTGTTGTTACTCCGACATTTGATACCGATTCGGGAGCTTTGGTTCCGCGTGTGGTTTCTATTGATTTGAAGTTTGGCGAAGACAATGGCCGTTTTGATTTTGGCTGGAAGGGCGTTGTTCCTGGGGTTGACATGGATCGCCTGTATGTTTGGTTGCATGAGCGTACTCCCGATGTTCAAGTCCACTTGAACTTGCAGAACAACAAGCCGGTCTGGATTTATAAGGATGGTCTTGTGGTGGCACGTCATCAGTACCGCTTTATTCAGATTGAATTCCACGTAAGAGATAGCGTTTATGTAGGCGAGGGTAATTTTGTTTTGCCGAACTACATTTACGAACAACCTGAAGTGCAGGCTTGGCTCTCCACTCCGATTACTGCGGAACCTCCTCAAAAAGATACAACAGAGGCAGATGCTGTAGTTGACTCTGCAATTGTAGGTCCAATGCCCGATATCGAAGACTTGATACCTGCCATGCGTGTTATTCGTGATAAGGTCCACGGTACGGTAGCTTTGCTTGATTCAGGTTCTTTCCGCTATATGGGACGTGTGGTGTCAATGTCTCCGTTTGCCATTATGACAACGGAAGTGACGCAGAAGTTCTTTGCTCAGACGATGAACTCTATGGATTCTACTAAGAGGATAAAGGACCGTTCCAAGTTTGCCGATCCAGAAAAGCCTGTTCATAATATTACTTGGGATGACGCACGTGCTGTTTGCCAAGCTCTGGGTGGTGATTTGCCGAGCGAAGCCCAATGGGAATTTGCCGCTCGCGCCTCCAATAACGAAGGTTTCCCCTGGGCGAACGATTCTGTGTCGAATCCGGACGTTTATGCCGTGTACAGGGCGAATTCCTACGACAAGGGAAGCAAATCGGGCGAGTATGGTCCGCACAAAGTTGCTTCTAAAAAGCCCAATGCTTGGGGCATTTACGACATGGCTGGTAACGTTGCGGAATGGACTCGCGACAAGTACTTTATGTTCTCCTTCGTAGTGGAATCTTCAAACCCGACAGGAGCCATGTTTGGCTATAGCAAGGTTTTCAAGGGCGGTTCCTGGAAGGATAAGGAAAAGCGTTTGAACGCTACGTATCGTGACGATGAGGATCCGCGTTACTGGTCCGAAACCATGGGCTTCCGTTGTGTTTATCCTAGAGAAATTATCAAGGAATAGTAGTGAACTCACATTTTAAATTTTTTCAAAAGTTTATTGCAGCGCCGTATTTACTTGCTCTTTTGGGTTTGCTGCTCCCGATGTTTAACATTTCTTGCGCCGAACAGGTGATTGCTGAACCGACTTTTTATGAACTCGCGAACGGCCTTGACCTGGAAACCGCTTTAAAGGAACCTGCGGCGGGCTATGTACAAAAGCTGTCGGAATCGAACCCAAAGGCTTTGGATCGCTATAGAGAAGTCATTCCGACGTTCCCCAAATTGCAGGAATTCCATTTCTTGTATGGTGTCGTTGGTGCTCTTGTTCTTGCCTCTATTTTTGCATGGCTTGCGCAGTTTGGCTACTACGCTTCGCTGGGCTCCCTCCTCATGGGAATCCTTTCAATGGTTGCCATGTGGGCGTTTTTGGGGCAGGTGGCCAAAATATGTAACCAGATAGGAATGAATGTGCTTGCTGTTGAGCCGGCGACGGGTATTTACTGTGCAAGTTTCCTAATTCTCATTGGCACGGCGATGAATCTTGCTAGCATTATACGGCCGATTCTCACGGAGTATAAGGCGAAAAAGGCTGCAAAAAAATAGAGCGCAGCTTTTGCTGCACTCCTATTGAATCTTAAAATTTTGTAAAAGTCAACGCCCGTGATGCTATCGCGAGCGTTTTGTGTTACACGTTGAACAGGTAGTACATAATGTCGCCATCCTGTACCACGTATTCCTTGCCTTCGGTGCGGACGAGGCCCGCTTCCTTGGCGGCGTTCCAGCTGCCGTACTTGCGGAAGTCTTCAAAACTCAGGGTCTCGGCGCGGATGAAACCGCGTTCGAAGTCCGTGTGGATGACACCTGCGCACTGCGGTGCTTTGTAGCCCGAGTGGAACGTCCAGGCGCGGCATTCCTTTTCGCCGGCGGTAAAGAATGTGCGGAGGCCGAGAATTTCGTATCCCTTGCGGACGACGGAGTCAAGTCCAGATTCCTTCATGCCGAGTTCTTTCAAGAGTTCTGCCTTGTCCGCGGGTTCCATCTGGGAGAGTTCTTCTTCAATCTTTCCGCTAATTACGATGACGGCGTGGCCGTTCTTTTCTGCGTATTCCTTGAGCTTGTCCACGTAGGCGTTGCCGGTGAGAATGTCGTCTTCCTTGACGTTCGCGCAGTAGAAGAGCGGCTTTGCGGTGAGGAGGGCGAGGTCCTTGAGGATGCCTTCCATTTCGTCGCTGTCGTGCATTACGGTGCGGGCGGGCTTGCCTTCGCCGAGAGTCTTCTTCAGGAGCTCGCAAGCGGCGAGGCGGGCCTTGGCTTCGGCACTGCCAACGCGGGCGGCCTTGGTCTCGGTGGCGAGGCGCTTTTCGACGGTGTCGAGGTCCTTGAGCATCAATTCCATTTCGATGATTTCCACGTCGCGAATCGGGTCTACGGAACCGCTTACGTGTACGATGTTTTCGTCGTCAAAGCAGCGCACGACTTCCATGATGGCTTCGCATTCGCGAATGTGGGTGAGGAACTGGTTGCCGAGGCCTTCTCCTTGGGAAGCGCCTTTCACGAGACCTGCGATGTCCACGAATTCCGTAACGGCGGGAACAATGGACTTGGGATTATAAACTTTTACAAGTTCGTCCAGACGGCTATCGGGAACGCTCACCATGCCCACGTTCGGTTCAATCGTGCAGAACGGGTAGTTCGCGGCTTCAGCGCCTGCGTTTGTAATTGCGTTGAAAATGGTGCTTTTGCCTACGTTTGGGAGGCCTACGATACCGCATTTAAAACCCATGGTAATCTCCGTTTTTTGCGGGATTTCCCGCATTTATGTTTTCGGCCGTAAAGTTAGTTAAATCGTTAAATATTGGCAATTTCATATACAATTTGTAAATGGTTTATTTTGTGTGAACTTCGCTGGTTGGTGTTTTTGAAGGTAATTTTTGGACAGCACCGAATTCGTGGTTGGGTTGGTGCAGTAATGGTTGGTTAAAAAGGAGTACAATGTGCACCCTTCGGATGCTAAAATGACGTGTGGTGGCTCTACCATGCTGGTGACGGCTATGGGAGGAGGTTATGCAGCTATGACAACGTCTAGCATACCGAAGGGTAAGCATTGTTTTTTTGCCCTGCTTTTTCTTTTAGCGGCAACGTGCTTTGCTCAGGATCCGAACCTCCATATTTATTTGGCGTATGGCCAGTCAAATATGTCGGGCCAGGCGACTGTAACGGCTGCAGACCAGGTTCAGGATCCAAGATTCTTGGTTTTGCGAGCCGCAAAGCATTCTAATCAAACGGTGGGTGAATTTTACCCGGCTGCCCCTCCAATGGGCCATAGCCAATCAAAGGTTGGTATCGCGGATATTTTTGGACGCACGATGGTTGCGAACTTGCCCGATAGCATTACGGTAGCTGTTGCAAATGTCGCGATTGGTGGCCAGAGCATAGATTTGTTTGACAAGGATCGCAATACCGCTTACGTACAAGCTGCCAAAAATAAGGGCGACACTTGGTGGATCCAGTATTTGGACGAATATGGTGGAGACGTGTACAAACGCCTTGTTGAACTTGGAAAAATTGCCAAGCAAAAGGGCGTTATTAAAGGATTTTTGTTCCATCAAGGCGAAGCCGATTATCAAATGAATGATTGGCCGAGTCGAGTTAAAAAAGTATATGATGATTTAATCAAGGACTTGGATTTGGACCCGACAAAGGTTCCGATCCTTATTGGAGAATTGGCTTCTACAGCAGCGGGAGGGGACTTGGGTTGGCGAAATCCCGCTGTTGCTGAGGCTGCCAATTTGATTCCGAACGGGCATTTGATTTCAGCAGAGGGCTGCCCGGCCTTGAAAGAACCAAGCTATACTTTGCATTTTACGCGCGAAGGTTATGAAACTTTCGGTAAGCGTTATGCAGAGAAAATGCTGGAACTTCTCAAGGATTCCGAATCGGAATCACCAATGGAGCCCGATACGGTTGTTGTTGATTCGGCCAAAACCGATTCGACAAAAATCGATACTGCGGTTGTTGACTCTGCAGTGGTCGATTCGACCGAGTCCTTGATTCCTTTTGTGTCGAATGCGTTCCCGGAAAACGAAAAACCCCGGATTTTCTTTGATCGAAAAAGCCAGGGCTTGTATATTCGTTTCAAAAAAGACGGGAAGGTTCGCTTCACTCGGATTACGGGTTCTTCCCTAAATTAATAGGGCTTGCCTTGACGGGGCCTATCTTAAATCGTCTCGGTTGATGCCGTAAAATTTAACGTCATCAACCCACAAATCCGAACCATTAAAGGCGAAAACGGTAAAGTGGGTAATGCGGTTGCGGGTCACGTCCCAACCATGATAGCCGATTGAATCTTGTTCAAAATCTTGGGGACGCACTACAATGCGTTCCCATTTTTCGTTGGCTTCGCCTTTGTATTGTGCCTTGTAGTTCTTTTCGGCATCCAAATTCTCGAGAATAATGTTGTACATACCGTTGCCGCGAATCCAGACTTCAACAGAATCCAAATGGCCGATATCCCGAGGCGTCGAGGCTATGCGGGTTCCCACGAGAACGTAATCAGGTGATTTAGCTTCGTAAGGAATGTGGAGTGCTTTGCCGGAACGTCCCTTGTCGGCGTCTTCAACGGCGAGCATGTTGTTCGAATATATGGTGGAGTCTAGAATCGTCTCCGGAGAGAGGTACCAATTATTCTGCAAGTCGCCCGGAAGGCAGTTTTGATTGTTGTCAGACTCGAAGTCCAAAACAAGAATGCTGTTGATGGCTTCCACTAGCGAGTCGCTCAAGTCTTTCCAAACGTCGGCGTTTTCGTAAACATGCGCAGATTGATTGCCCCACTTCATGGTCCACTGACCGGTGGTGTCTGCAGCCTTTTCAACACGAATGTTGATGATTCCACTCTGGATTTTGGCATTCCAAGTATCAATTTCGATTTGGAGAGGCTCGCCATCGTCGTCGTAGAACCTAAGGTCGCTTCCGTCGCTTTTTGCAGTAGAGAAGTCAAAGTTGGTGGAATCCAGACGGAGTGTGAGAACTGTCGGGATGGACATGGGACGCATCCACTTGGAACGTAAATCCTTGGGCGTGATTTTACGGGAATAACGCCAAGGGCCCATCAGTTCGTCCATTTTGTCGGGGACTATGAGCGTTTCTACGAATAACGTATCGGCCGGCTGAACCTTGATACTTGCGACGCCTGCGATGACGCTATCTTCCGGAATCCAGGCGATAATATTCATGTTGCCCGAGGGAATATCCTTGAGAATGAAGTGGCCTTCGGAATCTGTTTTTTGAGCGTAGTCAACGCCCTTCACAAAGACCCAAGCGTAGTCACTGCCTTCGGGAAGGTTGACCCAACCGTCGACGGAACCGCGAGAATCGAGGGCGATGCTGTCGATAGTTACCGTATGGGCAATGGCGTTGAGCTCGTATTGTGTAACGACTGCGGAATCGCCTTTGGTAAACTGTAAAGTGAATGAACCTTCAGGATGATTTTCGATGCGAACCCATCCGGAATCGTCGGTAACGCCGGTGAAGGTGTATTCCTCATCGGTCGCGGCATTGCTTGTGTCGGCAATGAACCAGTTGGGCATGACTCTAAAGGAGGTCATGGCCGCCGGCTTGTCTCCGTCAAAAACTCTTACGGCTATGGCGTTTTCTGTTTCGGTGGTATAACTAGCAGAGTCGCTGCTGTTATTGCAACCGACAAAAAAGGCGATAGGGAGCGCTAAGAAGGGTTTGATGGAAAAGTTCATTTCTCAGCCTCTTTTTTATTAAATGCGACAGGAAACAAAGCTAAATTCATTTGCATCACTCGACTTGGGTGTCTGCATTTATCTACGCGGATTTGGACCTCTTTTCGGAATTCCTGCAGCATTTTCTTGATGTCTTCGAAGCATTGCTGGTCTACCGGCATGGTGAGGGTCGAAATATCACGACTTTCGGGCGGGATTTCGCGGAGGGATCTTGCTCCGACTTTCATCACCTCGGCTTGGAAATTGCGAATGGCGTTGGCTCGTTCTTCACCACCGATGGTCAGGTGCGATTCGGTGAGGGAAACGCGATGTTCATTGATGGGCTTGATGAACCCAAGGTCTTGTAAAAGCTGAATGCTTTCGCGGGCTTGCTCCTCGCTAATGGAGGGTTCCAAACTGTTGGCGATTTTTTTGATGTCAATTTTGCCTTGGTTGACTTCAATAACGGCGCGAATAACAGCGGTCCACCATTGGCTTAGGTATTCAAGTTCCTTGGTCTCCAGAAATCTTTTTTTGATGTCCTTGAGAAGTGAAGCCTTGGCCATGATTTCAGAACGGGTCTCTTCGGATTTGGTTCTGGAGGCGGCAAGCAACAAGTCGAAATAGGCGGCGGCTCTGCTTTCGAGACCGAGTAATTTTTTTACAGCTGGAACGCAGCGGATGGGAAGATCGCGTTTCTTTTCGACAAGGCAAAAAACATGGCTTGCATTGAGGCCTATGGTCGTGCCTAGAACACTATACGAATAACGAGCGTTTTGCTTTTTACGCTCTAAGTAGAAATCGCGTATGTAATCGCGATAGTCCTCGTATTCAAAAATTTGCTTCATAGGCCAACCAATCCTTATTTCAAAAATACATTTTTTTGCTTTTGGAGGGCCCGTTTTTGTTGGTTCTTATCATAATTTTTTATTATTTAATGGAATATTTATCACTTTTTTTGGGTTGCGAAATGAGAAATTTAATCCGTATTGTTTTTTGTGTGATTTTAGTCCTAGTTGCGGGGCGAATGTGGCTTAAACAAAGGGCTGCAGACGAAGCTTTTAACCGCCATGAAGCCCTGATTGCAGAGACTAATGAATGCATTGCGATGGGGGAATGGAATTGCGCTGAACGCAATGTTCGTTCTTTGATGGAGGAGTCGCCAAACGATACGAATTTGCAAACGCATTTGGCTGGCATTTTGTTTGAACAAGAACGTTACGAAGAGTGCCGGCAGTATATTTCCAGTTTAAAATTTTCAAATGAAGAATTGAAAAAAATTGACCAAAAAGCCGTTTTGCTTATGCGCGAAATGGAGGAACTTGGCATTGAGCGTTCAATGCATTTTCGTGTGGAGTTTGATGGACATCCGAACAAGAGCGATGTGATGGAAGCTTTAGCTGTTTTGGAAGTTGCTTATGATTCCTTAACTCATTTGTTTGACTTTAGACCCGAAAATAAAATGAGCTTGGTACTGCACGAAACGGCGGATTACCAAGGCGTTGGGCCTCGCCCAGATTGGGTGGGGGCTGTATTTGATGGAAAATTGCGTGTCCCTGTCAATTTGATGCAGATGCAGGCAATGTACCGTCCGGTTCTATTCCATGAGTTGACGCATTCATTTGTACGGGCGATGACGCGTGCGAATGTTCCGCTTTGGTTGAATGAAGGTATTGCACAGGTGGTTGATGCTTCGCGTAATGATGAGCCCAAGCCAATGGGGCCCGCACCATCCCTTAAAATTTTGACGGAACCTTTTGTGAATCAGCAAAATAAGGATGTTGCAGTAAAGTTGTATTGGTATTCGCAAAAAATGGTGGAGGAACTTTTAAAGCGAGACCCGCGTTCGTCCTCTGCTGATTTTAGCAAATTCCGCGCTTGTATGCAGGATTTACGCGGGCTAGGCGTTGATGGTGCTTTGCAAAAGCATTATGGTGTGACGGCAGAGCAACTCTTGGAGGCTGTTAAATGAAAAATGTTGTGATTCTTGCGACTGGCGGAACAATTGCTGGCGCAGGTGAACCCGGGAAAAACATTGGCTACAAATCTGGCGTGATTTCGGCAGAGACTTTGCTTGCTTCGGTTCCTGGGTTAAGAGACGTTGCGAACGTTCGCGTGGAACAATTCTGCAATATCAATTCTGACGATGTGACTTCGGAATTGTGGATTCAATTGGCGGTTCGCATTGAAAAATTGGCTGCTGACCCGCAGGTCGATGGAGTTGTCGTGACGCACGGCACTGACACGATGGAAGAGACTGCGTTCTTTTTGAGCTTGACTTTGAAGGTCGCGAAACCTGTGGTGCTTACGGGATCGATGCGCCCCTCGACTGCGGCAGAACCTGATGGCCCTGCAAATTTGCTGCTGGCGGTGAAAACGGCAGTTTCAAAAACTACGGCTTTGAATGTTGATGGTTGTGATACGTCTGAATCCTGTATAACGCCTGCCGTTTACGTAGCTTTTGCGAATAAAGTCATGAATGCTGCGAAAATTCAAAAAATTCATGCCAATGATTTGGATGCCTTCGCCGAAGTGGATGATTGTTGTGTTGCTCCGAAATTTGATGTGCGTTCGCTTGGAATTTTGCCTAAAGTCTCGGTGCTGTACTTTAATGCTGAAGCTGACGAAACTCAAATTGAATTTGCGGCTAAAATCTCTGAAGGTGTTGTAATTGCCGGGGCTGGCGCAGGTGAGTTTAGCAAGTCCTGGATACAAAAAATAAAAGCCGTGCCGAATTTGAATGTGGTAATCAGCACGCGCATCAACCGCGGAAAAGTTGTTCCCGAACAGCTTTTGACCTCAGGGACTATAGCCGCTTACGGCTTGCCTCCGGCAAAGGCTGCTGTGCTTTTGCGACTCGCCTTGACACAAACGAAAGACTCTGCAGAAATCCAAAAAATATTTGAGGATGTAGCCAATTAATTTTAGAGGTTGTCTAAATGAAATTTTTAATCCAGCGTGTGACCAAAGCGCAAGTTGACATTGACGGCGAAACCGTCGGTAAAATTGATAATCGTGGATTCCTTGTTTTGATTGGCGTGGGCGAGGGGGATACTCGTGAAATTGCGGATAAACTTATCAAAAAAATGCTTGCCCTTCGCATTTTTGCCGACGAAAATGGTAAGACAAACCTTTCGATTAAAGATGTGGGTGGCAGTTTGCTTTTGGTTTCGCAATTTACGCTCTATGCTGATTGCCACAAGGGAAATCGCCCAACGTTCAACAACGCCGGGAACCCGACTTTGGCAAATGAACTTTACGAGTACATTATTGCAGAATGCAAAAAGGAAATTCCGGTGGTTCAAACGGGTCGTTTTGGTGCCGATATGCAGGTGAGTCTTGTGAATGACGGCCCATTTACCATTATGTTGGATTAATATTCTGGCTTAAATTAAAGTGTTCAACTATATTTAATCTTATGGCTAAAATCAAAAGTTTTTCATCAATTATTCGCTTTTGGGTAGGTGCTCTTCCTTTGGCTTTAATGGCTTGCGCTGGTGCCGGAGGCCCTGGTAGTGAAGGCGGTGACGACGGCATGGCCGATACTCCTTGCGAGGAATGCGGCAATCAGGGCGAAATTGAACTGAAAATTTCGGACGAGAAAACGTATCGCGAATGGAATCAAAAGGCATACAGCCGCATAGATTCTAGCGCTGTCGTGGGTGTACTTCCGTCGCTTAAAGTTGTGGCGAAACGTCCGGAAGATTGCAAAATGTGCCATAGCTTTAGTGCCGATGCGCTGGATTTTGACTTGGCCCGCATAGAGGATTCTCTGTTTGTAAAAGCCTTCCCGAAAATGAATCGTGAATTGATGCTCCCGGGAATGCGACTCCCGGATGCAGATTCCAGTTACTTGGATACTTTATCTGTAGCTCTTTTGAAGTCTGAATTTGCCGATGGAAAGAAACTTGAAGATTTGGCTCCATGGGTGGAACGCGATGGTATTGAACAAGCTTTTGCTCGTGTAGTTCCGGCAAAACTCAAGGTGTTGTTGAACGGCATTGCTAGCCGCTATGAAGTGCGTTACCTCTCGATGCCTGTTTATTTGGAAGTCGAAATGAAACCGGATCTGGGCAAACGCGGTGGTTATACTTGGAAAATCGTGTGGAGCCTGTGGGATGCACGCTATGGTGAACTTGTGTTCCTCACATATTCTGAATTTACGGCAGCAACAACAAGTCGTGTTGCACCAGAAAAGGAATGGTCAACGCCTTTTGCTCCGCGCCTTTGGAAAATGTTCACCGTAGACTTCGGCAAACTCGAAAGCCATTAGGGAGTGACTTGAAAGCAGTGCAAAACTCGGCTTTTTCCTAACCACCAACCACTAACCGCCAACCACTATTTTAGTAAGCAGTAAACAGTGGTTGGTAAACAGGAAAGCAAATAACAAGAGCTACATTTAGTAAATCACGAACCAACATTCCTAACCACTAACCACCAACCACTAATTTCTATGCGTCGATCACGCATTTCTCGGTGCAATTCCTAACCACCAATCACTAACCACTAACCACTATTTTCTACCTTTCTCTTTATGAATTCTGCATTTTACGTTTTTATGAATCTGTTGCCAAAGAATGCGGCTAGTCGCGCTTTTGGCATTGTTACTCGTTTGCGCTTGCCTATCGTGAGCAAACTTGCCCGTAACGCTTTTGCTGCTTATTATAAACTCAATATGGAGGAGTCGGAGTTCCCGCTTAGCCATTATCGCAATATTGGCGAGCTTTTTATTCGTCGACTTAAGCCGGGCGCTCGTCCAATTGCTGAAGCTGAAATTGTGAGTCCGGTTGATGGTGTACTTTCGCAGACTGCTGTTTTTGACAGCAATCAAGAAATGATTCAGGCGAAGGGCAAAACCTACACGCTGCGAGAATTGCTTCGCGATGATGAAATGGCGAAACACTTTGAAGGTGGTGCCTTTGCAACGATTTATCTGGCTCCGTTCAATTACCACCGCATTCATAGCCCGGTTAAAGGTGATCTTGTGGATGCTAGCTATTGCCCGGGGACGCTTTGGCCGGTCAATGTGGGTAGCGTTGAACGCGTTGAAGGCTTATTTTGTATAAACGAACGCCTTACAAGCCGTATTCGTTTGGAAGATGGCTCTGAATTGCTTGTGGTAAAAGTTGGCGCGACTAATGTAGGCCGCATTGGTGTGGTCTATAGCGATGATCTTCTCACGAATGCGGGAAAACTTCCGCGCAGCGGCAAGCGAATGGATTGGTGCCCGAGTGGCAAGGTCTCGTTTGATAAGGGCGGTGAACTTGGTCGCTTTGAAATGGGCAGTACTGTGATTCTTGTGGTCGACAAGAAAATTCGCGAACGCCACCCGGATTTGTTCAAGAATCAGTTGGGCAAGGCCGTGAAGGTAGGCGAAGCTCTTTGCTAGCTTGCTCAACTTTAACGGTTTTTCGGGTCTCAAAATATGGTCTCTGTCAAACGGTTTGTGCTCGATGAACCGGCGCTCTTTAAGGCGTCGCAGGATTTTGTAGCCGCATTTGCCGATGTGGCGGACCCGATTCTTTTTGTGGCTTCTAAAGCTGCGACGGCGAATGCAAGAATTGCCTGGACGCTTTTGGGAACGGCTCTGTTCCAGAACCGCGATTACCCGCAAATAGTTTTGCTTCTCAAGGCGCTTTATGAGCAATTCCCCGACGAAAAACTCTGGACGCTCCCAGTGCCTGCAGGACGCGATATTGAAGCGGTTGTAGAATCAACATTCGGTTCCCGCAATTGGAACGTATTCGAGCATGTGGCCGGAATCTTTTGGAGCGTTGGATTGTTTGTGCGGCACCACCCGGATTTGGAAGCTTGGGCCCGCGAACGAACTCCCGAAGACATGTGGCGAGACTTGGGCGAAATTTACTTTATGGGAAAGTCAAACCCGCGCCCCAAGGCTTGCGCTGCCATTTACCGCATGATTATGCCCGCTCCGCTAGGCCTTGGCGTGGCGTATCGCAAGTCTCGCAAAATGCCTCCGCTCCCGCTGACCATGGGGGCTAGACGCTTTTTGGCTATGCTCGGTCCTGCCAAGGATGTTGGTTTTGCCGACCTGGAACCCGAAACCAAACAGAAACTTGCGAACTCTTACTATGCGTCGCTTGTTCCCGGGAATCCATACCTTGCAGCCCATGCGCTCCAGTTCTTTTTGGAACAGGGCACATCTGATTTTATTTGCAGGGAACGCACGGAACATTGTTATACGTGCCCTTTGTACGAACATTGCAACTATGCGGAACATCACGATTAGGTTGCCTATGCTAAATTTAAAGTATATGCAAAAAAGAGCTTCCAAATGGCGTTCCGCTTTGGTGACGGCTATGATGGTCGTTGTGTTGTGTGCCCTTGGAGTGACGTTGTCGGCTTGCCAAAAGAAGCCGGAACCGCCTGTGGATTATTCCGCTCTTTTGTACAAAAACATTCATCCTGTTACCGTCGCGGTTAATGACTTGCCGACTGAAACTCATGCAGCGGCCTTGGTTAAGCGGGTAGACCTCCGCTACCCGGTCATGTTGGGCGATACGCTTGATGTCTGCATTCTGGAATTCAAAAGTGACGTTTACGCCTTGGACTACTACATGAATAGTGGTCGATTCCAGGGAATTGTTCCCATTTTGCGAGGCTCTTTTTTGGAACAAAGTATTCGTTCCGATAATCGTATTTTTATTTTCCGCCATGACAGTTTCCGCCGTTATGAACGTAGTGACCTCGAAAGTTATGTTCGACATTTTCCGGGGTATCACGGCGGATTTCCGCAAGAATTTCTGAGTCTCCCGTTTGAAAGCCGCGAGCAAGGTCGCACTTCAATCCAGACTAGCAATTTCCTTGGGGTCAAGTCGTACTTCCCGATGCTTGTGCAAAGCTACCGCGATGCGAACCTCCAGTGGAACGTGGCCCGCAGTTGGGAGCAGGTCGATGATTCGCTTTACTATGCTTGGTCCAGACAGCTGACTGAGGTGGAACCGCATGGCCTTATGAAGGATGTCGAAAACGTCTATTTTTCTGCGGGCGAAGGTGTGAATGGCATGGCGACTCGGCTCCCAGGTGGGCGCGTGGCCGTTGTTTGGGGCTATCTAGATTGGTTTGACTTGGAGAAAAAGTTCTTTGTCGCAAGCGACCGCATCTACGAAGCAAGGTTCTAGCAACCACCAACCACTATTTTAGTAAGCAGTAAACAGTGGCTGGTAAACAGGAAAGCAAATAACAAGAGCTACATTTAGTAAATCACGAACCAACATTCCTAACCACTAACCACCAACCACTATTTTAGTAAGCAGTAAACAGTGGCTGGTAAACAGGAAAGCAAATAACAAGAGCTACATTTAGTAATTCACGAACCAACATTCCTAACCACTAACCACCAACCACTAATCACTTTTTAATTATATTATCACCATGGCTATTGAAAAATTTGCAGAAACTCTTTTGGAAAAGCTCCGCTTCATCACGCAGGCAGAGACTGTTATCGGTGAACCTATCCAGGCGGGAGAATCCACTGTCGTTCCCGTGAGCCGCGTATCCGTGGGCTTCGGGCTTGGCGGGCATGCCGGCAAGGGAGAACTCACTGCATCGGGTGGTGGCGCTTCCGTGGAGCCTGTCGCGTTCCTCGTCATCAAGGGCGACGACGTGCGCGTCATGCCAATTACCAAGGACAGCTCTTTGGTTTCCAAGGTCATGGACATCGTCCCTGATGTGGTGAACAAGTTCTCCGGCAAGAAGAGCGGCGAAGTCTAGGCTTTTTTTGAGTTTTGAACATTTTGATGGACTAAAAATCGATTTTAGGTGATTTGGTTTATTATTTTGTTAGTTTGTTTGTAAAATGATGGAGTAAATTGAAATTTTGGTGCGTTTGGTCCATCAAAATCGCGAAAGCTTACAAAAAATCCCGATGCCTAGGCACCGGGAAATTTTTTTTATCTGAGACTCTCTCGTCTAATTTAGCCGAGAATCTTCTTTTCGTAGTCGCCCATGCAGTCGACGAGGGCCTGCACGCCTTCGA